>DASTKE010000270.1:0-5043 GCA_035716105.1 Ktedonobacteraceae bacterium
CGCGCTCAGCTGCGTTGTTCCAACGGCGCTCAGAACGCTGCTCAGCACGGCGACACCCACTGCGCTGCCCAGTTGCCGCTGCGCATTATAGAGGGATGACGCTCTTCCTGTATCGGCAGAGGAGATGGTGGCGAAGGCGGCTGTCTGCGAGGGCAGGAACGAATAGGCCATGCCCGCCCCGACGAGGAACATCAGCAAGCGCATTAGCCATAAACTCGTGTCGGCTCCTATCAGCGACAGCAGGGCCATCAGGATCGCTACCCCGGTGAGACCACCGACCATCAGGCGGCGCGGACCGATTCGTGGATAGAGCAGGGCCACGATCTGCGTGGATGTGACCACGCCCAGCGCCTCGGTGAAAGTCGTCAGGCCGGAGGTGAGCGCGTTGACGCCACGCCCCTCTTGCAGGAACAGGGGAGCGATGAAGAGTACGCCCAGGAAAGCGGCGCTAGAAAAAAGCGAGACCACGTTGATGCTGCGAAACAGGCGATTGTTCAGCAGGCGCAGGTCGAGCAGCGGCTCGCGTTTCCGCAGTTCAACAACAACGAACGCGACGAGCAAGAGCAATCCCGCGCTAGCACTGAACAGCACGATAGGCGAGTTCCAGCCTCTGGTTGGACTAGAGCTCAGCGCAAAGAGGGCCAGTGCCAGGCCTATGCCAGCCAGGAGGAAGCCTATTAGATCAAAGTGTCCGGGGGCAGGTTCGCGGTGCTCCTGGAGAAAGAGCAGTCCGAAAAGCAAGACGGCAATGCCGATGGGAACGTTGACATAAAACACCCAGCGCCACGATAGCTGGTCAACCAGCAAACCGCCAAGCAGGGGACCAGTGGCGGGCGCGATTACCGTTGGTATGATGAGCACGCTCGAAATCTGCACGCGCTCGGCGGGAGGAAATGTCCGGTAGAGCATGGTCGTTCCCACCGGAGTGAGCGCTCCACCGGCTGCGCCCTGGAGAAAGCGGAAGATCACCAGCATCGCAAAGTCGCCAGCCAGCCCACACAGGGCCGAAGCAATAGTGAAAAGTGCCAGAGCAATCAGGAAGACGCGCCTTGTCCCCCAGCGGTCGCCCAACCAGCCAGATACGGGGATGACGATGGCAAGGCTAATCATATACGCGATCACCACCGCGTCGATTGACGTGCTGGGAATGTTTAGCTGGCGACCCAACGAGGGCAGGGCTACGTTGACAATCGTGCCATCCATGATGCTCATGAACATCGCGGCAACGAAAACGATACTGACACTCACTTTGGGGTTTAGCTGATATCGGCGCATATACTCCGCTTTCAGAACAGGGAAATTACTGACAAGTCTCTTGTTCAAAGTCTAACGCCTGTAACATGCACCTGTCAATAATAGTTGCTCCAATTGGAGTACGAAGATAATAATAACGCGGCGACAGCATCTGGCTGAAGCCAGATGCTGCCAGGGTGTTGCGTAAAGCCCCGGCAGGCCATCCGCAAGGGAATGGCCCCAGAAGCGTGAACTGAAAGGGGATACGGCTTGTAGGCCACCCGCAAGGGATGGCCCTACTAGAGACGTTGCCTTCCCAGGCGACCTCGTCTCTAGTAGGGCCATCCCCTTGCGGGTGGCCTGCCCGGGCTTCAGTTAATGCCTATGGGGGATGGCCCTACTATACACGTCGGTTTGCTGAGCATGTTGAGCGCGTATAGTAGGGCCATCCCCTTGTGGGTGGCCTGGGAACTACTTCTACAAACGTTATCTTCGTACTCCAATTGTCACTTTTTCTCCATCCAGCTCCACTTCGCTTGTATACTCGTTTCCTGTCACGGAGCCGAGTGCCAGCGTGTTGGCGAGCGTTTCGCTGCGGATGTAGCGCTCGTGGGTGGAGAGTAGCGGCTGCAGGTCGAGGCCGTTGCGCGGCGAGAGCGTGACCTCGATGCGGTCAACGAGGTCGAAGCCTGCCAGTTTGCGGGCATCCTGGATGAAGCGTACGAGGTCGCGAGCGCTGCCTTCCAGTTGCAGTTCTGGCGTGATCGTTGTATTGAGCGCGATCAACAGCCCATCGCCCTCGGCTACCGTGTAGCCCTGCGGCGACGTGGCCTCCACCAGCACCTCGTTTGGCCCAAGCGCGAGCGCCTGACCGTTCACCTCCAGTGTGATAGACCCGCCTGTTTCCAGCGAACGGGCGGCCTTTGTGGCCTCCGTGCCCTGCAATGCCACCAGTGCCTGTTTGATGGCCGGGATGAGCCGCCCATATTTCTTGCCCAGCACGGGCAGGTTGGGCTTGAAGTGGTACTCCACCAGACCGTCTTCCACGCCCAGGAAGCGCACTTGCTTGAGATTGAGTTCCTCGCGCAGTTCGTTCTCGAAGCGGCGCAGCCCCTCGTTGCCGCGTGTGGCGCGCACCAGCAGTTCGCTTAACGGCTGGCGCACGCGCAGGTTCGCCGTTTGCCGGGCCGAGCGACCGAGACTGACGGCTTCCAGCAGCAGTTCGGTATCGGCCAGTAGTTGGCGGTCGATCTGCCCCTCGTCCGCTTCAGGCCAGGAGGCCAGGTGAACGCTGGCGGGTGCGTTCGCGTCCTCCCTGGCGACGAGGTTCTGGTAGAGCGCCTCGCTGACGAAGGGCGTGAAGGGAGCCAGTAGCCGGGCGAGCGTCGTAAGACAGGTGTAGAGCGTATAGTAAGCTCCCTGCTTGTCAGTATCGTGCTCGGCCTTCCAGAAGCGGCGGCGGTTGCGGCGCACGTACCAGTTCGAGAGTTCCTCGACGAAGCGCTCGATCTCTTTGGCCGGGCCGTGGATGTCGTAATCATCCAGCATCCGGGTGACATCGGCCACCAGCGCGTTGAGCCGGGCCAGCGCCCAGCGATCGATGGGCTGCAATTCGACGTTTGCCAGCGCCTCGCTGCCGGTTGGCGGCTGCCAGCCATCAACGTTGGCGTAGGTCACGAAGAAGCCGTAGGTGTTCCAGAGCGTGCGCAGGAACTGGCGCTGCATCTCCGCCACGTGCTCAAACGAGAAGTTGCGCGGATTGTAGGGCGGCGCGGAGGCGTACATGTACCAGCGCGTCGCGTCCGCGCCGTAGGTTTCCAGCAGCTTCCACGGGTCGGCCACGTTGCCCTTCGACTTCGACATCTTCTCGCCCTTCGCATCCAGGATGAGGCCGAGGCAGATGTCGTTTTTGAACGCGGGCCGGTCGAAGAGCAGCGTTGAGAGCGCATGCAGCGTGTAGAACCAGCCCCGCGTCTGATCCAGCGCCTCCGAGATGAAATCCGCTTGCTGCGCCGTGGCGAACATCTCCGCATTCTCGAACGGGTAGTGCCACTGTGCGACGGGCATAGCGCCGGAGTCAAACCAGCAATCGGCCACGTCGGGTACGCGGTGGAAGGTGCCATGTTCGCATTCGCTGCACTGCCATGTCACATCATCGATATATGGCCGGTGTAGGTCAAGCTCACTCAAGTCGCGCCCGGCACGCCGCGACAATTCCTGCACGGAGCCGACGACCTCGACCTTTTCGCAGGCGTCGCAGATCCAGATCGGCAGTGGCGTTCCCCAGTAGCGTTCGCGGCTGAGCGCCCAGTCAATGTTGTTCGCCAGCCAGTTGCCGAAGCGTCCGTGTTTGATGTGCTCCGGCACCCAGTGAACCGTTTCGTTATTGGCCTGCAAGCGCTCTTTCAGCGCCGTCGTGCGGATGTACCAGGACGGCTTGGCGTAGTAAAGCAGGGGCGTGTGGCAGCGCCAGCAGAACGGGTAGCTGTGCTTCACACGTTCGCCGCGAAACAGGATGCCGCGCTCGCGCAGGTCGTGCGTGATGACCGGATCGGCCTCTTTAAAGAACATACCGCCGAAGCCGAGTTCGTTGAACTCAGGCAGCACGTTGCCGGCCAGATCGACCGAGAAGAGCGTAGGCAGGCCATATGTGCGCCCGATTTCCAGATCACCATAGGCCGGAGCGATATGCACGATGCCGGTACCATCTTCAAGCGAGACAAAATCATCGGCTACGACGCGATAGGCGCGCTCCTTCCAGTCATCCGCCTCGGTTGGCCCGATGACGCCATTGAAAAGCGGTACGTAGCGCAGGCCGCGCAGTTCTTCGCCTCTGAAATGCGCCAGCACGGTGAAGTTGCCTTCGCCCAGTACCTGCTCCGCCAGTGGTTCCACCAGGACGAGCTGCTCTGCTTGCCCTGGTTGCTCGGCTTTCTCGTTGCGATACTCGACCAGCACATAGGTGGCATCGGGTTTCACAGCCAGCGCGGTGTTGGCTGGCAGCGTCCAGGGTGTGGTTGTCCACGCCATGAAGGCCGCGCCCGCGAGTTGCTCGTCGAGTGGGTGGTTGCCCGGCGAGTGGCGGAAGCGCACCCAGACCGAGGGGTCATCGACGTTCTCCTCGAAGCCAAGCGCGACTTCGTGGTCGGAGAGCGAGGTACCACAGCGCGGGCAGTGCATCGTGACCTTGTAGTCGCGGAAGAGCAGGTTGCGCTGCCATAGGGTTTGCAGAATCCACCACAGCGACTCGATATAGTCGTTGTGATAGGTCACATATGGGTGCTCAAGGTCGATCCAGAAGGCGATGCGGTCGGTCAGGCGCTCAAACTCTTTTACGTAGCGCCAGACGCTCTCTTTACATGCCTGGTTGAACTCGGCGATGCCGTAGCGTTCGATATCCGGCTTGCCACTGAAGCCCAGTTCTTTCTCGACCTCCAGTTCGACGGGCAGGCCATGCGTGTCCCAGCCGCCGCGCGCGCCGATGACGTGCTGACCGCGCATCCGGTGGTAGCGGATAACGATATCCTTTACCACGCGAGCCTCGATATGATGCACGCCCGGTCGTCCGTTGGCAGTTGGTGGCCCCTCAAAGAACACGAATGGTCGCTCTTTGTCGCCGCTTGCCAGTACCTTTGGCACGATATCATGCTCGCGCCAGCACTGCTCAACCTCTTGCTCAAGCAAAGGAAATGATTGCTTTGTGTCTACACTGCTGAACATGCACCAATTCTCCTGTTTTTTTGAAAAATGGATAAAGTCCTCGTTTGTGCGTGTCTGCTGGCGTGGCAAGGGCTGCCAACGGCAGCCCTT
>DASTKE010000271.1:0-13000 GCA_035716105.1 Ktedonobacteraceae bacterium
GTCAGGATGGTATTTGCGCGCCAATCGGCGGTAGGAGCGGCGCAGCTCGGCAGGCGTGGCCGTTGGTGTCACTTCGAGAATGTTGTAGTAATCGATCATTTAAGCCCTCAACAATATACGCCATTAATCGCCGGTGCTGCCAAAGCCGCCGCGTCCCTGGCCTACGCTATCGACCTCCTGCCAGTCAGCTTGCAGGATAGGAACAAAGATGCCTTGCGCCACACGCTCGCCGCGCTTGACCAGCACCGCCTCGTCGCGGAAATTGTAGACCTGCACCTTTAGCTCATCGCCCTCGCCGCAG
This sequence comes from Ktedonobacteraceae bacterium, assembly GCA_035716105.1. Classification (GTDB taxonomy): domain Bacteria; phylum Chloroflexota; class Ktedonobacteria; order Ktedonobacterales; family Ktedonobacteraceae; genus CADDYT01. Next base: position 302 of record DASTKE010000271.1, read on the forward strand.
TAGTCCTGGTCGATGATGCCGAGGCCATGCGGGATGAGCAGACCCTTGCGGCGCGGCGTGCTGCTGCGCAAGGTGAGCAGCAGCATATAGCCCGGCGGCGTCTGCACGATGACGTTGCCCGGAATCAGCCCGATGGTTCGCGGGGCGATCTCCGTGTCTTCGCGGCAAACGAGATCAAAGCCCACCGAACCTGCCGTCGCATACGAGGGCAGGGGCAGGCGCGTATCGATTCGCTTGATAGGCACTGGCAAATGTTGCGCTGGTGTCTGCATATATGGTATTCTAGATGCAAGGCAACCCTACGTCAAGAGATAGAGAGAGTTCAGTGCTTCCAACGCTCCTCAACGTACTACAAACAATCGGCTACCCTGCCCTGTGGCTCATCGTATTCGTTGCCGCCGCCGGTCTCCCCTTGCCCATCAACCTGGTGTTGCTGGCAGCAGGAGATTTCGCGGTCATGGGTAGGTTCAACGTGGTTGCGCTCGCCCTGGTGGCCTTGAGTGCCTCCGTCTGCGGCGATAGCCTGGGCTATTTCATCGGGCGCAGATGGGGAACGAAGGTACTGGACTGGCTTGAACAGCCACGTCGTCGCTCGCTCATCTCGCCGCGTGTAATCGCGCTCTCGCGTCAGAGGTTCAAGCAGCAGGGTGGCTGGGCGGTGTTTCTCAGCCGTTTTCTCTTCTCAGCCCTCGGTGGCACCATCAACTTGCTGGCCGGAGCAGACCCCTATCCCTATCGCCAGTTTTTGCTTTTTGACGTGACGGGAAAAGTACTGGGCGTGGTCATTCCACTCGCGCTTGGCTACGCATTTGGCGCGGCCTGGGAAAAAATAGGGGATCTGTTTGGAGTCTTTTCGGGCTACGCTCTGGTGCTTCTGGCACTCGTCGTGCTCACCGTGTACATCATCAGAACAATACGCCGTTCGCGGGCAGCACAGGTGGCGACAGCGATACAGGAGGAGGAGACATCACCTGCCGCTCCTGTTACCTCCATACGTAAACATTGTTAGAACGATGCAGGCGATTTGCCACCTTAAGGGCTGGTCAAACGTAATAGAGATAAACCGAATTTCTGAACATCCCGGAAAAAAGAGGCCGTTAGGACTAGAAGGAAAGGGGGGTTTTGCGGTATAATTGAAGTGCGTAGGAATTTTTTCCGTCCAAGCTTTGTTTCTACAAGTAGAGACAAAATGTTGGCGTTTATGACTTCCTCTCACTCGGCGTTCGGGTCCGGCGTTCTGAACCTGGCGAACGCAAGCTCGCATTCCCTGGGTGTCAGGATAGACCAACAGGAACATATCTTGCTGCTTAAGATACTACTTCTCATGGAGGGCGCAGAATGATTGACGTTGAGCGTGCCATGACGGGAACAACGCTTACCCTGGACGAAACTGACAAAAACTCCGATCTCGCTGAAAAGTCCCACGACATCGTCGAGGAGCTTTTCAATAAAGGTCTTGATTATATTGAGGATGATGTGGAGGAACCTGGCAAAGAATTTCAGGAGTTGGAGGAGGACCCTAACAGTCTGGAACCGGCTCCCGTTGAGTTGGAAGAAATGTCTGATATGCATGAAGAACTGACTCAGTTACCAGGCTCACCCGATTTAGCAACTGCCTCTATTCTCACCCTTCCCGCAATGGCAGCCGAAGAGGAGCGTCGTGCGCGCCGCCCGGCCATGCGCCGCCGCCGCTCTGAAGACGACGAGAATACAGTCAGTCCCAGTGACGCAGGTGAGTCGGACGCCGTGATGACCTATCTCCGCGAAATTGGCCGCGTCCCTATGATTACCCACGAGCGGGAGATCGAACTGGCGCAGCGCATCGAGATGGGTGATCGTGATGCGATGAAGCAATTCATTCTGGCAAATCTTCGTCTCGTAGTGAGTATCGCCAAGCGCTACGTTGGTCGCGGTCTGACCCTGCTCGACTTGATTCAAGAGGGCAACATCGGGTTGATCCGTGCGGTGCAGCGCTATGATTGGCGGCGAGGCCATCGCTTCTCCACCCATGCCACGTGGTGGATTCGCCAGGCGATCAGCCGCGCTGTCGCCGACAAAGGACGCACTATTCGCCTCCCCGTCTACGTCAACACCGCTCTCAACCGCATTCGCCGCGAGCGCCAGCGCCTCTTGCAGGAGCTTGGACGCGAACCCACAGAGCAAGAACTGGCCGAAGCCACCGGACTCGATCCCCTGCGTATGCTTGAACTGCAATCCGCACCCGGTGCTCCGGTTTCGCTTGAACTGCCCGTCGGCGAAGACGAAGAGCAGGAACTGGGCGATGTGCTGGCCGATACCGACTCGGCTTCGCCAGAGGATATCGCCACAACGCAGACGCTGAAAGATGAAGTGCAGCGTGTACTTGAGTCTGTATTGACTCCTCGTGAGCGGCTCGTGCTCCAATTGCGCTTTGGCCTCGGCAACGGCCAGGCTCACCCGCTTGAGCAGGTGGGGCGCGAACTGGGCATTACCCGCGAGCGCGTGCGCCAGATCGAAGCTGGTGCGCTCGCCAAACTGCGCCAACCACCGGTGTTGGAGCGCCTCAAAGGATAATTTTAGCGGCATGACGAAAAACGGTCACTGGCACGTGCCAGTGACCGTTTTTCGTCATGCCGTTATTTCTTGCCGCGTTTGCCCAGATCGCGCTCGACGTGTAGCACATTTTTGACGCGCTCAAGCCGCACAAAGAGCCGTTCCATCTGCTCCAGGCTCTCCACCTCCAGCGTGGCGCTGATGGTCACGACCTCACGTCCCCCGCTCACGTTTGAACTGACCGAGGCCATATTGACGCCCGCCTCGGACACAACGGCAGCGATGTCGCGGATCAGCCCTGAGCGATCACGGGCCGTGATGACGATGGGAGCCATATAGTGCTGCTGGCTCATGCTCACCCAGCTCACATTGATGAGACGCTCGCGGTCGCGCTCGCGATAACGCGCCATATTGCGGCAATCGGCGCGATGGATAATCGCTCCCTTGCCCCGGCTGATGTAGCCGACGATCTCGTCGCCCGGCAGCGGGCAGCAGCAGTTCGCCAGGCTGGTCATCAGGCCGCTCACTCCTGCCACCTGCAAGCGAGCCGAAGCAGCCTGCCGGGTCGCGGGCGTCGTCGGCAGAGGAACAGGCTCCTCCTCTTCGGGCTGGCTCGGCTTGCCCTCGCGCTGCTCGCGCAGTTGCTGCAAACGCTCGTTCGCCTTGACGACCACACCATGCTGGCGAATCTCGTCGCTGCCGACAGCCGCCAGCAAGTCTTCAAACGAGGACTGTTTGTACTCGCTCACCAGCCAGTTTTGCAGGTCTTCGTTCAAAACCTCGATGCCGCGCAGGCCGTGCAGCTTCAGTTCGCGGTCGAGTCGCTCGCGCCCAATCTGGATATTGATGTCGCGCTCGTGCGTCTTGAGGTAGCGGCGAATCTTGCTGCGGGCAGCGGTAGTGCGCGCAAAGTTGAGCCAGTCCCGCGTCGGGTGAGCCGTGCGATTGGTCACAATATCGATGATTTCGCCGCTCTTCAGTTCGTAATCCAGCGGCACCATGCGCGAAACCAGCTTATCGCCGCTCTCGCTAATGATGCGCGCCCCCGCGCATTTATCGCCCAGTTTTGTATGGATGCGATAGGCGAAATCGAGCGGCGTGGAACCGACCGGCAGGTCTTTAACCTCGCCTTTGGGCGTGAAAACGAAAATCTGCTCCTGGAATAGATCGTCCTTGACCGCCTCGACAAACTCGGCATCGCCGCTGGAGCGCAGATCGCGCTGCCAGTCCGCCAGTTGGCGCAGCCAGGAGAGCAGTTCTTTGGCCGAAGCTTTGGCCGTGTCGCCAGCATCCTTGTAGTGCCAGTGCATCGCCACACCATACTCCGCCATCTCATGCATGGCACGAGTACGAATTTGAATCTCGACCAACTGGTCATCCAGGCAGAAGACCGTCGTGTGCAGGGCACTGTAGCCGTTGGGCTTGGGATTGGCGATAAAGTCCTTGATACGCCCCTCCTTCGGCTTCCACAGACTATGGACATGACCCAGCGCCACGTAGCAGTCCTGCGTCGATTCGACCAGGATACGGAACGCGATCAGGTCATGAATCTGGGCAATATCGATGGTCGATTGCAGGTCTTCCACCTCTTCGACATCACCGGCAGCGCGCTGGAGCTTCTGATAGAAGCTGTACAGGTGCTTCACGCGACCCGATACCTCGGCCTTCAGACCCAGGCGTGCCATCTCCTGCCGCAAGATATTGCAGACGCGGTCAACGTAGGAGCGCCAGTGCTTGCTCTCGCTCTCCACCAGGTTGCGCACCCAGGCATATTTTTCCGGCTCCAGGATTTCAAAGGCCAGATCTTCCAGCTCGCTTTCCACTCGCGACATGCCCAGACGACCGGCCAGCGGAGCGTAAATCTCGCGGGTCTCACGCGCCAGCATGGAGGGATCATCGGTCGTATCAGCCGGGAGGGCGTTGCGCAGGTTCTGGCTCATCGTGAGTCGTGCAGCATCGTCGCTCCCATTCTGTCCGGCTCGTTGTGTAGCGTGCAGGGCGTTCAGGCAGACGCGCATAGCGTGCAACCGGTAGGCCAGTTTGAGTAGCACAACGCGGGGGTCTTCGGCCATCGCAAAAAACATCTTGCGCACCGTCTCCGCCTGCTGGTGTCGCAGAGCTTCGCGCACGCGCCGCTTCTTGCTCTCGCCCTCGCTTCCAGGCTCGCCGTTGATATGCCTGGCCTGCGCGGCACTCTGTTTGCGCCGTTCCAGGATGTTCAGGCGCTGCATACTGCCGACCACACGCGCTACGCTTGACCCCAGCGCATCCTCCACCTGCTCCACCGTCAGGCGTCCGGCATCCACGGCCTCAAAGATCAAGCCAGCTGCCACGCCCACCGCATCGATGCGCATCTGCACCAGAATCGTCGCCACGGCCAGTGCGTGCTCCAGCGGGGAGATAAGGCGTAGATATTGCAGCGAAGCGCCATGCTCGCGCACGTCCCCATACGCCTCCTGCGCGAGCCGCAGCGCAACCGCGACCTGCTCCTCCTCCGTCTCTCCCATATAGCGGTGGACTATCGCCAGCAAGCGCCGGACCGTCTCGTCCGTGCCGGGGCCGTTGACTGGCACCACCTGTTGTTCTCCATGTATGTCTATCATAAGCGTAGCTTTTTATGTCAATCTGGAAACGGTTCATCAATTTCTGAATGTGGTGCTGGACACAACCAGCCGCATGGCTGGTTGTGTCCAGCACCACATTCAGAAATTGAATATGTTCCTACACGTCTCTTTTCACATCGATCACGTTTTTGATTTGCCGCAGCCGTTTAAAGATGTACTCAATCTGGTCTACGGTCTTTATTTCAAGTGTAGCAGTGATGATCGCCTTCTGCAATGAGGCATTGGTACTCGATGAGACGGCTGTCATGTTGATACCGGCGTCGGAGACAATTGCTGCCACGTCGCGCAGCAGTCCTGCGCGGTCGCGAGCCACAATCATAATAGGCGCGAGGTAAGGCTGCGGCTCAATCTGCAGCCAGTTGACCTCGACCAGCGAACGCCCCTGTTCGCGATAGCGGCGGATCGTGCGACAATCGCTGCGATGCACAAACATGCCGCGATTCGGGTTCAGGTAGCCGACAATGGCATCGCCCGGCAGGGGGCAGCAGCAATGTGCCAGCTTCACCACGCCGTGCTTGTGATAGAGCGTGCCTTCCACCGGTGCGGTTAGCGTGTCATTGCCACCGTTCTGCTGCGCCTTCTCCGTCTCGCGACTTTGCAAGATAGGCAACAGTTTCTCCACCACCGTGTCCACCGGCAGGTCTTCACGCCCCAGCGCCACATACACATCGTCGACCAGTGGATACTTCTTCATCGAGGTAAAGGACGCGAAGTCCTCGCCGTTCAACGCCTGCAAGCCCGGAGCGCCCGCCGCTTTCAGCGAGATATCCAGCCGTTCCTGACCCAGTTGCAGGTTGATCTCGCGCTCGTAGGTCTTCAGGTAGCGGCGAATCTTGTTACGCGCCGCGGCTGTGCGAGCGAACGAGAGCCAGTCCCGCGTCGGGTGCGCGGAACGATTCGTCACGATATCGACAATCTCGCCGCCTTTGAGCTCGTAGTCCAGCGGGACGAGCCGCGTTACCAGTCGCCCGGTATCGGCCATATTGGTGATGATGCGCGCCCCCGCGCAGTGATCGCCGATATCGGTATGGATGCGATAGGCCATATCCAGCGGCGTCGAGCCTCGCGGCAGGTCTTTGACCTCGCCTTTGGGCGTGAAGACGAAAATCTGCTCCTGGAAGATGTCGCCCTTGACCGCTTCCACAAATTCGTCCGCGCTCTGCGGCAGTTCGCGCTGCCAGTCGCGCAGTTGCTCGATCCAGGCCACCATCTCACGATAGGAGAGCCGGGAATCGCCGCGCTCCTTAAGATACCAGTAGCTGGCAACGCCGTAATCCGCCGTGCGCTGCATCTCGTGCGTGCGTATCTGAATCTCAGCCAACCGGTTATCTAAGCAAAAGACGGTCGTGTGCAGCGATTGATAACCATTGAGCTTGGGAGTAGCAATAAAGTCCTTGATACGCCCATCTTTGGGTCGCCAGAGGGCATGGATATGCCCCAGCGCCAGGTAACAATCCTGGTCCGAATCGACCAGAATGCGGAAGGAGACCAGATCATACACCTGGCTCAACTCGCCGCCATTTTGTTGCAGCTTGCGATTGATGCTCGCCAGGTGCTTTTGCCGGAAATGGACTTCGGCTGCGATGCCCGCTCGTTCCATTTCCTCTTCCAGAATGCGACAAACTTCATCAATATAAGGCTGGCGTTTGCGCAGTTCCTCCGCGACCTCACGGGCGAGGCGCGTGTATTTCTCCGGCTCCAGATAGCTGAAGGCGAGGTCTTCCAGTTCGGCCTGCACCAGCGCCATACCCAGGCGTCGGGCCAGTGGCGAGAAGATTTCGTTCGTCTCCCGCGCCGTGTTCTGCTGCTGCACGGCGTTCATCACATTCAGCGTGCGCATGTTATGCAAACGGTCCGCCAGTTTCAGCACCACGACACGCGGGTCTTCCGCCATCGCCAGCATCATCTTGCGCACCGTCTCGGTACGCTGGCGACGCTTCATTTCGGGCGTGCGTACAGGAGGCGCGTCCTGCCCGGCTTTGATCTCCGCGGACGTATGTGCCTGCGCGGAGGGTGTGCGGGCCAGCCGCTCTCCATTCGGTCCCACCAGCGCATCGAACTTGGTCACGCCGTCCACGATATTCGCGATGGTCGGGCCGAACTGCTCGCGTACATCGTCCAGGGTGTAGTCGGTATCCTCAACCACGTCGTGCATCAGAGCGGCTGCGATGCCTTCGGCATCGATACGCATATCGGCCAGCAAGAGGGCAACTTCGAGCGGATGCAGGATGTAGGGTTCGCCCGAACGGCGCACAACTCCCCTGTGCGCCCAGTTCGCCAAGGCGAAGGCGCGCTCAATCTTCTCCATCTCCTGCGGAGCCAGGTACTGGCGTGTCTCTTCCAGCAGGTGCTTCAGCGCCTGCTGTACCACCGGCGTTATGGAAACCTGCGGCAATCCCGCTGCTGTCGAAGCGCGTTCATCGACTCGCTCATCAGCTAGCTGGCTCGAAATTGGCTGCCCATCATTGATTGTTGTCACTGCTGACCCTACTATTCTGCTCTGTGCCATCATATTGATACTTATAAGGACGAAGATAATGGACGGATGAAAAAAGCATAAACGCCCATAGGAAGCGTCCCCCCTATTCTAGAGAACACGCTAGCGGCTGGCTTTGTTCCATCGAGCGGGACAGGATGCTGCCTATGTGCGACATTTTCTCCCAAACCCAACAACATTTGCGTTGCAAATGTTCTTACTTGTATTATAAAGTGGAACGCATAACTGTCAAGCAAGGTCAACAGTGAAGCTCCTCTCCTCGCTATTACTCCATTCACTCGTTAGAACAAGACGCGCCTACATTGTACCAGCACCAACAAGAGGCAGATATACACAACCCTCCATCTTTCCCAGGGAATCACGTAGGGGCGATGCCTTGAGGCCGTCCGGGAGGCTGTCCGGGGGACAGAGACGGCGAGAGACGGACGCCCGTGAAAGCTGACCTCTGTTGGTTGCGGGCGAGCACAAGGCATCGCCCCTACGTGATTCCCCCTCAAGAACGCAGAGACGAGCAGCTTCAATCAGAGCACGAAGAAAGCTCAGGCTTAATCCAATCAAAAAAGGCGCAAAATTTTCGCCTGTAACTCCAAAACGTATCTACTAATGGCACAAAAGATGCCTCGTATGTATGTATCAACAGTTACTCACGGAGGTCTTGCCATGAGGTTTTCACAACTGCGCAAAGTCTATTTGCTCGTGCTTGCTTTTCTATCGGGCGTCCTGGCGCTCATCCTCATCCTGATGCCATCGGTGGCACAGGCCGCTACCAGTTCCTTTATCGGCGGTTTCAACAAGGTCAGCACAGTGGCCTCGACCGTTCCGGCGAATGGAGATCAGAATCCCTATGGCATCGTCGTCGTGCCGAACTCGGTCGGCAATCTGGTGCGCGGCGACGTGCTGATTAGCAACTTCAATAACAACGGAGCCAATGGTGGGCAGCAGGGAACCGGCACCACAATTGTGCAGATTTCCCCTGCTGGAAAGATGAGCACCTTTGCTCAGATCGACGCGAAAAAATTGCCAGGTGCCTGCCCCGGTGGCGTCGGCCTGACTACGGCGCTGGCCGTTTTGCAAAGAGGCTGGGTAATCGTGGGCAGCTTACCCACCGCCGACGGCACCTCGGCCACCGCGAAGGCTGGCTGCCTGATCGTGCTGAATAGCCACGGTCAGCCAGTCGAGACGTTCTCCGGCGGCGTCATCAACGGTCCGTGGGACATGACGGCGCTCGATCTGAACAGCGAAGCGGTGCTCTTTGTGACCAATGTGCTGAATGGCACGGTCGCCGCCAGCCCCAATGTCGTGCATAAAGGGACAGTTGTGCGTATCGTCCTGCACGTTCCTCAGCAGGGACAGGGACAACCCTCCCGGCAGTTGACCACCGTCATCGGCTCCGGTTTCGCGGAACGCACCGATCCAGCCGCGCTCGTCGTCGGCCCAACCGGCGTTGGACTGGCCTATAACGGCACACTCTACGTCGCTGATAGTGTGAATAATCGCATCGCGGCCATTTCCGATGCGCTGACGCGCTCAGGCAGCGCCGGTACAGGCAAAACCGTCACCAGTGGCGGCGCGATCAACGACCCGCTCGGCCTGACCATTGCCCCCAACGGCCATATCCTGACCGCCAATGGCAACGACGGTAACATTGTCGAGACGACTCCCGGTGGCAATCAAGTGGCCAAAAAGCTGGTGGACAACACCGGAGGAACGGGCGCGGGCTGCCTCTTCGGCCTGACCATCGCCTCCAATCCCGGCGTCTTCTTCGTCGACGATTGCACCAACACCCTCGACCTGCTTCACTAACACGCTCTCCGGGTCCAGACGTGAACTGAAGCCCAGCAAGCCACACCCGCGAGGGAATGGCTTGCTGGGCTTCAGTTCACGCTTATAGGGTCAGGAGGTCGCCAATTTATCTGGGACACTCACACCGGTCTCGCTTGTCGCAGGCGCTGGCAGGGCGAGAGCAGGAGCGCCGGGCAGTGTAAAGTAAAAGCGGCATCCTTCTCCTGGCAGACCCGAACTCTCGACCCACATGCGCCCTCCCATTGACTCAACCAACTGCTTGCTGATATACAGCCCCAGACCACTTCCCGGCATCGAAAGGGAGTGATCACGTTTCAGCCGGACAAACTTCTCAAAGAGCAGCGGCTGTTCCGTGAGAGGAATACCGGGTCCCGTGTCACTGACACAGATCGTCACATTACGGGCAGAAATTGTTTCTGACGTGGAAGTAGCCACCGATTGCGCGCTGACGACCACGCGAGTCTTTCGAGGCGCATATTTAAAAGCATTGGAGAGCAAATTGCGCAGTATCTGACGCAGGTACTGCTGATTCGCCAGCACCGTCAACTGCTCAGCAATATCAAGCTGAATCACAAAATCGTTCGTTTCTCGTGGGTCAAGCCGCTCAAGCTCATCCCGCACCACCTGACCAACCAGGCAGCTTTCAACCTGGGCAGGCTTTCCCGCGCCATCAACCTGCGCCGTGTCCAGGACAGTATTAACAAGATGGATGAGCACCTCGCAGCTTTCCTTCGCTTTCTCAAGGTAGGCCAGTTGTTTCGCTGCATCCAGTTGCTGGTGAAAGGCACTGAGCACTTCGAGCCAGCCATACAGGGCGGTAAGTGGGCTGCGTAATTCGTGATTGACGTTCAGAATAAATTGATCTTTCAACTGATTGAGTTCTCGCTGCTGCTCATACGCACTGGTCATACGCTCCTCAGCCCGCTGCGCCTCCACTTGCAATTCATATGCCAGGCGTCTCTGCTGTTCCGCCTGCTGCACCTGCGCACGGGCAGATTCCGCCAGGTCCAACAAATAGCGCAGGTAGAAAATGAAAAAGCCCTCTATGAGCAAGGTCAGTACACCTGTAACCCAGATCAAGAACACCGGTTCCGACCAGGACAAACCGCGACTGTGTACCGTTATGGCAATTGCCAGCGCCAGAGCGGTCAGTCCCACGCTGATGAGCGCGCCGCGTCGGTTGAAGAACCAGGCAGTCAGCGCTATCGGAAGAGCAAAAAGAGAGCCGGAGAACTGCGTAAAGATGTAGAAAAGGAAACACAGCAAGAAGAGCAGCACAACAATAATCAGGCGTATCTTGAATGGCAAGCGGAGAAGCCCTGGAAGCAAGGCATTGAACAAACGCATACATCTACCACCCTTCCATCCCGGAAACAAGCCTCCGTATGGCAACAGTACCGTTCTCTACAGAATAAGCAACACGTGTATCAATCTATCGACGTAGATTGTACCTTATATAGCAGCGTTTAGCAATACGTATCAGGCGATTTACGTTGCACGCGAGACCTGGGCGGTGCTGGAGTCGATAGCCGTAACGACATACTTGCCGTCGGGCGACCAGGCCAGCGCAAAGATGGGCAGGTCGGGATAGAAAACGATATTGCGCTGTGTCAGAGCGTCCCAGAAGAGCACCACTCCACAGACATCCCCACAATATTCCTGCGTCACCACCGCCAGCCGCTTGCCATCATGCGACCACGCCACCACAAAAATGGAGGCTGGCAACACGCCCTTCGAGTTGTCTGTCCGTGCCACTGCCACATTGTACCCATCATACGTATAAAGTGCTTTGCCAGTCGCTGCGTTCCATACTCGCGCCGTCTTGTCCAGCGAACCGGAGGCGATATAGCGACTATCCGGCGACCAGTCAATCGAGGTGACAGAGTCGCTATGCCCACGATAGGTATAAAGTGTTTTGCCGGTCGAGGCATCCCACACCTGCACCATCTTATCCAGCGAACCAGAGGCGATGGAGCGGCCATCCGGCGACCAGACCACCGTGTTCACGCCGACAGTATGACCCCGATAGATAAAAGACAGTTTGCCGGTGACAGCATCCCACACCTGTACCGTCTTATCCAGCGAGCCGGAAGCAACATGCCGTCCATCCGGTGACCAGGAGACGCTGGTAACAGAGTCGCTGTGGCCATGATAGGTAGTGGTATGCGCCCCGCTAGCGCTATTCCACACCTGGGCCGTTTTATCAAGGGAGCCGGAAGCCAGCAGTTTGCTATCAGCAGACCATGCCACCGCATTCACGACATCAGTATGCCCATGGTAGACAACGGCATTGCCGCCCCTCAAAGCATTCCACACCTGTACCGTCTTATCCACAGAACCAGAGGCAACGCGACTTCCATCCGGCGACCATGCCACCGTCGTCACCCTCGCCGAGTGACCCGCATAGCTATAGACAATGCTCCCCAACTTCGGCTTTGGCGTCGCCGTCGCCCCCTGCGAGCCAGACGAACCCGGTGAACCCGTAGAATTAGACGTAGAGCAGCCCACACCCCCCAGCATCAGCGCCAACCCGGCCACCCCCTTCACCACCGCCCGGCGCGAAATAAGCCGATGCGCGTATAGATCAAACTCAGCCATAGCTTTCCAGCACCTCCTCCGCCCATTATAGCAAAGCCGATAGAAACGTGTCTATGTGGATGAGTCAGGGATTTTTTCGCAAAGTTCCCATGTTCTCTCATAATAGAGAGGTCCGAATTGATGGCCGCTCAACCCATGTGCCAGCACAAAGGAGTATTTGAACAAATCTGGCACACAAAAGAATTGCCGTTAGAACCGGCAAAAACGATAGGAGAACGTATGCCTGATATGCATGATTGGAATCGCCAGACGATTGAGGAGTTCCGTGCGAACGGGGGCAAGGTCGGTGGTATGTGGGAAGGGAAGCCACTGCTGCTAATCACGACAACCGGAGCGAAAAGTGGCAAGCGGCGCACAAACCCGCTGGTCTACCTGCGCTATGGTGACGGCCTGTACATCTTCGCCTCCAAAGGCGGAGCGCCAACCAGCCCCGACTGGTACCACAACCTGCTCGCCCACCCTGAAGTCACCGTCGAGATCGGCAAGGAGACCTACCCGGCCAAAGCTGTTCCTGTGACCGGTGAAGAGCGAGACCGCATCTTCGCCAAACAAGTGCAGGCTTCTCCCCAGTTCGGCGAGTACCAGAAGAAGACCGCCCGCAAAATCCCCGTGATCGAACTGGAACGCCAGGGGTAATAATGAGAC
>DASTKE010000272.1:0-14119 GCA_035716105.1 Ktedonobacteraceae bacterium
TCTATTACCGCGAACTTGCTCTACCTGTTCCGGTCAATGGCGTGTGTGCCAACGTCACTTATGGCAATGGCGTGCTGGCCGTTGCCCTGCCTATCAGTGAACAGACCTCCCCAGCGCGCCTGGTCCTCGAACGGATTGCCCCTGCACGTGGAGAGCGCAAAGGCAACGCGGGACATCCTCCTTCATGTGTCTAGCTATGAGAACCCCGGTACTTTCCGCCGGTTTTATTGTGATTTCCGGCTGTTCCCTGATGCAGTTGATCGGACGCAGGTTTCGCATTGGGAATGTACTTCTCCGTGGTCTTGCATCCCATGAGATCTGTGCTTCTGAGTATCCGCACCAGGCGACGAGTTGTATGGCACTGCATGATGCAGATCTGCGAGCCGAGATTCTCACCGCAGGCAGCATCGCTGTCGGAGACCGGCTGCAGGCTGTGTAGGAGTTGATCCCTGCACGGTCTGTCATGAATGGACTTGCGCCGGATTGGTATAATGCCAACAGGGAGATTTTTAATGCAATGTGAAGAATGCCAGCAGTCGTTGTGGAAGGCGGGGGAGATTGTTCCCGCGGGAACATATGCACACATAGACGATCGATCATACAGGCTGGTGCGGCTCGATCAGGAAGGGCCACTGCCAGCAACGCTTGATGGCCATATCGCGTGGTACTCTGCTACTACGAGGGCTTGCGCCTGTATGAAGCGTGCCAATCAACCGTCAACAACCGTCGGTAGGTAAGAACAGCGTATGGAAGCGGAAGATGTTCCCATCTCTTGAGCGGTGAGGGCGATGCTGTTCGGTGAAAGAGACGACGCTGGGCAAATACTTGAGTTCAAGATGTTTGAGCCTAGCTGGAAGCTAAGAGGGGAAGAAGGCAGATGTTTTCTGAGGCAAGAGCATCCAGGATTCTGTAGCTGGCCACGGGAGGTTCAAGCTCATGTCATTTGTTCCAGGCGCTTCGTATGCAACGCTTTCGCCTCTCGCCGGGGCCGGATCGCTTTTTCTTGGTCGGAAACAAGAACTCGACCTCTTTGTCCAACACATTGTCAAATCTCAAGAGCCGCTTTTCCAGGTGGTCTCTTTGTGGGGTGAGCCTGGGGTTGGCACATCAACCCTGTTGCGCCGTTTCCGCGACGAGGCGCATCTCGCCACTGGAACCACTCGCGTTTTCACTGCGCTTGTGGATGAACGTCTCGTGAGTCCTCTGGATATGCTGGCACACTGGGCGGAGCAATTGCGCCTGGCAGGAGCTCCGCTCCCACTTTTTGAGCGGTTGCTCGCCTCGTATTACGAGTCAGTACGACGTTGGGATGCTGAGCTAGAGGCAGCGCGTACCACCTTAACCCATGACCCTGCTCATGGCATGGGGACGGGCATTGAAGGTGGGCCGATGCTGAGAGAATTCTACGAACAGGTGGCGCAAAAGGCCAGCAAGGCGTCGCAGCAGACGTTTGTCGCTTCCCTTTCGGCGGAAGAGACGGAGGTGATCCGGGCCTTTGTAGAGGATCTCCGCTGGTACACGGCTTCCTCCATGCCATCTCGCCCACAGGAGTTACAGCGACCACAGCGGATCATGCTGTTCTGCGATGCAGAAGGGCCTGTTGCGACGGCGACAATTGGCCGACTGTTGCCACATCTGCTGCAGGCAGGCGAGAACGCCAATGTGGTGGTAATCGTGGCCGGGCAAAACCCACTTGATCGCTCGCTGGTCGGTGAGAACAAGCTTCTTTCACTGTCGCTCGCCCGTTTCACCGAGGAAGAAACTCGCGCCTATCTCGCGGCGTCTGGTATCACTGATGCAACCCATATCACCACGATCTGGCATCTTTCTGGTGGCTTGCCTCTTGCGCTGAGCATCTTAGCGGCACTCCCGCAGGAGCAGGTAGACCCTGTACAGGATGTCGAAGGCAATCTGCTGCGCTGGCTCGCCAGCCAGGGATTTCCTACCCGGCAGTTGGTGTTGGAAGGAGCGCTATTCTCGCGGCCATTCGTCCAGGATGATCTCGCTGCCTTTTACCCATTGCCTGAGCAGCAGATCGCGCTCTATCGCTGGCTGATTCGCCTCCCCTTTGTTCAGCAACGCGCTCTGGATGGGCGGCACCACTACCACCGTCTGGTGCAATGGTGGCTGCGTTCTGCCTTTTTTCAGGATGTCCCGCAGCGCTCCCAGGTCGTGCGCCGCGCTCTGGCTGAGTACTACCGCCGGGTATTGAAGCGCGTTCAGATGGAAGAAGAGCGGCGAAGCGCTCCCTCAATTGTCTGGGGGGAATTGGTTCAGGCCCTTCTCTGGCAACTCCTGTCCCTGCCAGATGAAGCAAGTCGTATGAGTGCCATTGAACTTGCTCTATGGGCGGCGCATCAGGCACAGCACGAGCAACTCATCGTCAACATCCTTCATGACCTGGCTCAAGAGCCGCTTCTGCCCCATTTCAATAGCCAGGCTGGCCACACTATTATGCTTCTGCTGCGCTACTGTGAGACTGATCTCACCGATCCCGGCTGGCTCGTTGCGGCAGAGACGGAGGAGTTGTTCGCGCTTGTGGCGCATGCGCCGGAATTTCCCTCTGATTTGTTGGCACGCATGTACTGCCGACGGGGTGTTGTGTTTATCGTCGCCAGCGATTTCCACCGGGCGCTGGAGCAGTTTGAGCAGGCGCTTGCCTCAGACCCGATCTGCAGTGCGGCCTTTCTCCTGCAAGGCATGGTTTACACGGCCCTCCACGCCTATCAGCAGGCCATCGAAACGTTTGATCGTGTCATTGCGCTGGATGCCAGCAGTACCCTGGCCTATCTTCATCGCGGGATCGCGTACTGGAAACGGAAAGCCTATAAACAGGCACTCGCGGATTGTGATTACGCGCTCGCGCTCCATCCTCATCTGGATGAGGTAATCAGGCTTCGCAGCCTGATTTATGGAGAAATGCATCTCAAGGGCCAGGAACTCGAACGCCTCAACCAGCTGATCGCGGCCAATCCAGACGATATCCAGTTGTATCTCCTTCGTGGCCTGACCTTCTGCGTCGTGCATGATGACCGCCACGCCATTGAGGATCTGGATCATGCTCTAACGCTCAATGCAGAATATGCCCCTGCATATGCGGCCCGTGGACATGTATATCTGGAGATGGGGGAGATTGAGCAGGCGAGAGCGGACTTCCAAAGCAGCAGGGTACGAGATTCCGAGGACGATACTGTCGGCTTTCTGCTCGAGTGGATCGCTCTCTGCCAGAAGTCTCCTGATGCCGAAGACGCGGCGCGGCTCGATGTGCTGGCAGCAACGAGCCAGGATTCGCCTGTCGCGTCACTGTGTCGTGGCGTAGCTGCGCTGGTGCGTGAGCAGTATGCAGAGGCGCGGGCAGTGTTCGAGCGAATCACGAGACTCGATCCGGGCAATGCCTATGCTCACTTTTGGAACTGCCTCGCCTGTGCTTTCCTGAGCCGGTATGAAGAGGCGGTCGCCGCGCTTCGACAGGCGCTGGCGGCGGAGCCAGCGGTGCCGGCGGTGCTGTTGACCCCCCTGAGTTGGCTGGAACACCCTCATTCTGATTTCTTTAGAGCTTCTATTGCTCCATTGTTCATAGACTGCTGATCTAGCTATTGTAATAATCCGCGTTGATCTTCATGAAGTGTTTCCATTCTTCAGGCACAGCGGATTCCTCGAAGATGGCGGTGACGGGACAGGCTGGTTCGCACGCTCCGCAGTCGATGCACTCTTCTGGATTGATATACAATTGTTCTGCGGCCTCAAACTCTTCCTCACCTGGAGCGGGATGAATACAATCAACAGGACACACATCTACACACGAAGCATCCTTCACCCCGATACATGGCTGTGTAATCACATAGGTCATGACATTACTTCCTTTCTCTGAGGAATCTGACAGGACGGAGCATCTGATACGTTGCCCCTGCCTTTCTCCCTGGGTGATCTTCTTGTATGGATGCGCTCACCCTTGCGTACTCCTCTTTACATCGAGACGGTGGAGACGATCTCCCTTTTTTTCTCTCTTCTTCATACTATAGCCGGGATGCCTGTGATTTTTGTCACAGTATCCTCAAGCTTCTTTGCGCTATGCTACATATGATCGTCCGCTTGCCAGTCTTTCCCAGAAATGGTTTTCAAAAGGAGAATGCTAGCCGGTTCCCAGGCTAGCATTCTTCTTTTCTCAGATTCGTTGTCTCTTTTACCCGTCGAGTGTGCTGATATCGCCTACTTCTTCACCGGGCTCGCGGGCGCGGATCACGCGGCGCATGATCTTGTCGGAGGTCTCGGTGAAGGAACGCGCTGGGCGGTGGTCATGCCGCAGGCTGTCCATACCTTACAGGCAATCGCTTAATCGGTACCCCAGGTGGGGTTCGGTGATGATGTAGTGGGGGTGAGCGGGGTCGGCCTCCAGCTTAACGCGCAGGCGGCGAATGACGCCCTTGACATAGTCGGTGGCATCACTATACTGAGGTCCCCAAACCCGTTGCAGGAGCAGGTGCGTCGTCAATACCCGCCCAACGTTTTTTGCCAGTTCTTCGAGCACCGCGTATTCGATCGGCGTCAGCGTGATGGCACGACCACCGATGGTGACTCTGTGCTTCTCCGTGTCGATTTCCAGATCGCCGCAGACAACTTTGGTCGCTAATATTTCGCTCCCGCGACGCAGTACCGCTCGCACACGTGCGAGCAGTTCGGCTAAGCGGAATGGTTTGACTAGGTAATCATCGGCTCCCAGATCGAGCACCGACACAATGTCTGCCTCGCTGCCTTTAATGCTGAGTACGATGATCGGAGTCGCGGAGAATGCACGGATGCGCTGGCAAACTTCTAGCCCATCGCATCCAGGCATCACCAGGTCCAACAGAATCAGGTCCGGTATCTCGCGCTCAAAGGCATCTAAAGCTTCCAATCCGTCAGTGGCTGTTGTCATTTTATATCCATGGTGATCCAGGGCATGTTTTACCGCTGCCATAATGCCTGGATCGTCATCCACCAGCAAAATACGCTGTTTGGTGTGACTCATAACGTCACCTCGTCTTTGTGCTTACCAGCTCTTGTTCCTCCGGCATTTCGAGATCGATGGGGTTGGGGGGTGGCAGGGGTAACGCGAAGCGAAACATACTTCCACCACCCGGTCGGTCTTCTACCCAGATACGCCCATTGTGGGCTTCCACAATACCCTGACAGATAGCCAGTCCCAGTCCGCTTCCCTGTGTATGTGAGCGATGGTCTCTATTCAGGCGGTAGAAGTGCTGGAAGATTTTTTCCCGCTCTCCCACGGGTATGCCTGGGCCGCGATCCGCGACTCCGACCAGCACTTCAACGCCTGTCCAGCGGGCTTCTACTTTGATGTCCGAGCACAGCGATCCATATTTGTTGGCGTTCTCTAAAAGATTCCATAGCACCTGGACGAAGCGGTGCGGATCAACGTAATGCAGGGGCAAATCCGTTGCCAGGTCGCGTTCTACCTTGCATCCATTGTTCAGCCCTTCAAACTTTGCTATGGTATCAGCAATTAGTACGGGAAGCTCAGTCCAATCGCGATCAAGCGAGAGCACCCCGGCTTCGATACGTGAGAGATCGAGTAATTGATCGACTAATCGCCCTAACCTGCCTGCCTGACCCGCGATGTTATACAGCAATTGCTCCTGTTGCCGGACCGATTGTATTTCGCCGTGGTCGAGCAAGCTTTCAACGGAGGCCCGGATAGCGGTAAGCGGTGATCGGAGATCGTGCGAAACAGCAGCGATAAACCGACTCTTGAGCCGGTCGGCTTCACGCAAGGCTTCCATTTCACTCGCTGAACGCAGCAATTGTGCGTTCTTCAGGGTGAGGCCAAGTTGTTGCCCGATATTGGTAAACAGGGCCAGATCTTCTTCCGTGATTTGCTGTGGGTTGTGGCTCCCAATGAGCAGGATGCCGAGAACTGTGCTGCTGGAAACCAGGGGTACCGCCATCAAGTCGCAGAAACCGGCGGCGCGAAGCTGTTCATGCACGACATACCCATCGCTGCTCATGGCGCTGAGCAGGAGCGGCTCTTCCGCCGCCAGAACCAGGCAGGCTATCTTATGAAGCGGTCGCAAGGGGAATTCGCGCAGGTCAAGCGGGCATGGTTCAGTCAGTCCACAGTGAGCAACAAGGGCTAAGCCGCCACTCGATTGATCGAGTAAAAGGATCATCCCTGCGTTCAGGCCCATGATCTCCGTGATGCGTTTGAGAATCAGGTTGAGGTGCTGGTTGGGATCGGGCAGTGTTGTCAGCAACTGCGCCATCGCATTGAGCACTTCGATACGGCGATTGTGCTGCTGAAGGACACTGAAGAGCTGGGCGTTCTCAATGGCAGTTGCGGATTGAGTCGCGTGTGCCAGGCCCAGGCGTATGTCGTCAACCGTCCAGGAGTACGGTGTGGGTTTGAACACTGCAATGAAGCCAATTACCCCACGGGCCGTGACGAGCGGCAGGAGCGCGAGCGAATGGATGCCCATTTGCTCGAAGAGGGCGGCTGGCAGGATGGTAGAAGAGAGGATATCTTCGAGGAACACCGGTTCCCCGCGCTCTCGAACGAGTGTGTTCGCTTCAGCCTGCTCAAACAACGTACGCAGGTCGTACAGAGGTTCCAGCAGGCGTGAATTGTGTTTCGACCAGATGTGCGAGGAAGTAATCTCAGAGTTCTCGCCGAAGCGGAGCCAGGAGTGTTCGCAACTCCTGCTGCACTTCGAGCGCGGCTGCGGCAAGAGAATTTGTGAGAAATGAGCGAATGAGGCGATAATCGCCTGTAACATCCAGGATGCCCAGAATCTCGCCTGTAAAGGGATGCCGGATGGGTGATGCAGTGCAGGTCAGGTCTTGCCATCCATCGCAGTAGTGTTCCGCGGCCATAAGTTGCACAACATGCCCATCGGCCAGTGCGGTTCCGATGGCATTGGTACCGGCGGCGGCTTCGCTCCAATTGCCGCCGGGGATGAAGTCGATGCGGGCAAGACGGCGACGAATCCCCGCGTCTCCCACCACCTCTAGCAGACACCCTCTGGCGTCGCTCAGCACGATGACGTAGCCAGAGTGGGCGAGGCAGTCCGTCAGGCGGTTCATCACCGGGCGCGTGGCACGAATGAGTAGCTCATTGGCCTCGCGTAGATGAATCAGTTGGGCCTCGCGGGCAACAGCGAGCGGCGCGGCCCGCCGGGAGGGATTGACATGCAGGCTATAGCAGCGCTGCCAGGAGTCTAAAATCAATGAGCGAGGAGTATATGTAGCAAGACTTCCTGTCGTTAAGAAGCCTTCGCGAATGGCTCTCAGTTGTCGTGCTGTGTGCTCGATCTCCGATGGAGAGGCGATGGACAGGTGAACGCGATACGGTTGATTTCTCATACCTCTACCTCAGCCCTGGTAAGATAACGCCTTCAATGCCATTGTCCGGTACTTGAAATTATGGTTGGTCTGCGGGCAGGACAATAGTTGAGCTTCTTAAATAGGTATGGATGATCTACTCTTGAGTAGTATATACCAGCCTACCGTCTTCCTCTCAGTCCAGTCCGACGAGTCGCGACACATCAGCAACGGCTATGCCACGCTGTTGATGGCGCTGGCTGACCCTGAGAACCAGCCTCTCCTGGAGCGCGACCTGCGCTATGCTTTCTGGAACAACCACTGTCTCGTTGACGCGGCCATCGGCACCTTCATTGAATATGGTACCAAGGACCGCCGCAAGAACCGCGAAAGCTACGCGGAGATGTGGCGACGCTGGATCTATGATGACTACTATCGCAGCTACCTCATGCCGCTTGAGAAGTATGGTCTGAAGATCCATCACGACGATGTTGAGGAAGCCTGGAACCGTATCGCCAACAAGGGCTACGTGCATGAGACCGCCCAGTTCTTCGCGACCGGCTGGTTCGCCAACTTCTGGCGTATCGATCCCATGACCGAAGAAGACTACGAGTGGTTTGAGTTCAAGTATCCAGGTTGGTACAACAAGTACGGCAAGTGGTGGGATCACTACCGCCGCCTGTCCAAGCCCAATGGTCACAAGCCGATTGCCTTCGAGGACGTTGGCTATGTATATCCACACCGCTGCTGGACATGTATGGTTCCGTGCATGATTCGCGAAGACACAATCATGGACACCGTTGACGGTCAGGTGCGCACGTACTGCTCCAAGACCTGCCACTGGACTGATAAGGTTGCCTTCCGTGGCGAATATCATGGTCGCCCAACTCCTGCTCTGGGTCGCCTGGTCGGCAAGCGCGAATGGGAAACCTGCTATCACGGCTGGGAACTGACCGACGTGATGAAGGACCAGGGCTTTGTCCGCCCCGATGGCAAGACCCTCATCCCGCAGCCGCACGTCATCTTCGATGATAAGCAGATGTGGACGCTGGATCACCTCAAAGGCATTGAGTTCCAGAGTCCGAACGTGCTGCTCAATCAGATGACGCCTGAGCAGCGTGACGAATGGCTGGTCGAGTACAAGAAGGGTTTCGCTATCAAATAGTTGCGCCGGTGTAGGTACCCGGCAGGGCTTTCCTACACTCCCTGGTGGATCGTGGGAGAAGGAACAGTATGCTCCTGTCTCCCGCGATCCCAACCAGGCGCTGCCTTGATAGCTTGTGGGAGCAGAAAGTCGGCTGCTTGTACCCTTTCTCCTGCGGTTCAGGCACTACTCTGGAAGAAAGAGTTGGAGATGGCTACACACAAAGTTCGATTTATCCCGGTCAATATCGAGATCGAGGTGAACGAAGACGAAACAGTGCTCAACGCGGCCTTTCGTCAAGGTGTATCATTAACGCATGGATGCAGGGAAGGACAGTGTTCAGCCTGCAAATCATTTCTCCTGGATGGCGATATAGAGATGGAGCGATACTCCACCTTTGCATTGCCGGAGTACGAGAGCGAAGAGGGCTTTGTCCTGCTCTGTCGCTGCCACGCATACAGCGACCTGGAAGTTGAACTCATCAACTACGACGAGGACATTATACGGCTCGGCATTCCCATCGAAACGTACTCGATGATCGTTGAGCGTATTGAGCCGCTCACCCATGATATTCGACGCCTCGTGCTCAAGTGGGTTGACCCGGAGAAAAAGCTGCGCTTCGTCGCCGGTCAATACGTTTCTATCCGTATTCCCGGCAGTGAAGAGTATCGCGCCTACTCAATGGCGAACACCCCGCTTACTAACGATTGCCTGGAATTCATCATCAAAGTGTTCCCCGGAGGTCTCTTTTCTGGCCTGTTGGAAGGAGGGTTACAGATTGGCCAGCAAGTAGAGGCCAAAGGGCCGTAAGGCGTCTTCATGCTTCGCGAAAAGACGGAGAGCGATATCATCTGCATTGGTGGTGGTTCTGGCATGGCCCCCATCTGGTCGTTGCTCAACGATATGGCCGAACGCGGCATCAAGCGCAATGCGACCTATTTCTATGGAGCCAGAACGCGCAAGGACCTGTTCTACCTGGACCAACTCCAACGGTTGTCGGAACGCCTGCCCGGCTTCCGTTTCATCCCGGCACTGTCGATGGCCAGCGCCGCAGACGAGTGGGACGGGGAGACAGGACTCATCACGGACGTGCTGGACCGCAACCTGGAAGAGGGACAAATGCATACACAAGCCTACCTCTGTGGTCCACCGCCGATGATCGATGCCGCCATTCCGGTCCTTGTCCGCAAGGGCATTAGCGAAGATCGAATCTTCTTCGATAAATTCACTCCTACCGGCAAAGTAGAGTAGCTCACTGTAGAGATGCCCATTGTGGGTAATCAGCTCGAAATGGAGGCATGACCTATGGCAGATCCAACCGTTGATACCGGACCAGCGATTCACATTACGAACGCGAACGCGGGTGCCGCCACGTTTCCAGGGTCGGACAGCCGATCATTCAACTACTTCCAGCCCAAAGGACGCAATCCCAGTGTGTACGAAGACGTGACGGTCGACGTACAACCCGACCCTAAACGCTATCTCTTGCAGGGCTGGCTGTACGCCTTTGCCGACGGCACGGCAGGATATGACGAGACATGGACGAAAATGAAGTCGTCCGATTGGCATGTTTTCCGTGACCCCAACGAGCAATGGCATCGCAACATGTATATTCGCCAGGCAAATACGGAGCGCCAGATTCAGCAGACACAGGCGATGGCGAAGAGCCAGAACGTTTTCTCCAACTGGGATGAGAGCTGGATCGGGTGTATCGAGACGCATGTGAGTGCCTGGATGCACCCTGAAAATGGCCTGGGGATGCATGTCTTCGTGCCAGCGCAGCGCGATGCGCCGACTAACATGATTAACAACGCTATCTGCGTGAATGGCATGGACAAGCTGCGCCTGGGTCAGGATCTGGCCCTCTACAGCCTGGCGCTGACCGATAGCATTCCCAACTTTAAAGGGAGTGTGCATAAGCAGGTCTGGAAGAACGACCCGGTGTGGCAAGGAGTACGCGAGAATGTGGAGCGTCTGACGGCTGCCCCCGATTGGGCCGAGCAGACCTTCGCCACCAATCTCATCTTCGAGCCGCTCGTCGGGGAACTGTTCCGCAGCCAGTTCGTGATGCAGTTCGCCGCGCCGCATGGCGATTTTGTGACTCCAGTGCTCTATGGGATAGCGGAAGCCGACTACCAGCGCAATCTGACCTATACCAAAGAGTTGTTCCGGCTGCTGGCCGAGGACGATGTGTACGGGGAAGAGAATAAGCGCGTCATGGGGGAGTGGCTTGCTCATTGGACGCCATACAGTGTTGCGGCGGCGCGCCTGCTTCAACCCATCTGGTCGCAGCCGAAGCAGAAAGTGCTGCGCTTTGAGGATGCCTATGAGCGGGCCAAACATCGCTTTGAGTCTATCCTGACGGAAATCGGATTGGAGTTGCCAAAGGAGGTACAACTGTGAGCCAGACTGCCAGTACGAGACCCCATTCCGCGTATGAGTTTACCTTCTCACGCGAGCGGTCAAACCTGTGTGGCGTAACCATGAGCGCGAGCGTCGAGGGCAATGCCATCGCGGATGTTATGAGCAAGAAACCGGGGGTGAAGATCACCCGTTTTCCGGCCATCATCCGCATTGATGCCGAGAAGATGCTCGAATTCAACATGGATGAAATCGGTGAGGCTCTTGGTTACGATCCGGGCGAATATAGCGTCTACGATTTCGAGGTGGAGACATCGACCCACTATGGGCGGCAGGTGCGCCTCGACGATAGAGTACTCCTCTTCGCCAACCCCGAAGACGCCGCCGAATACCTCGGCTTCGCCGAGGCGGAAGCAGCGGCTTCCTGATCCAATCTTCGTTTTCCTGGGAGGATGGGGCGTTTCAATAGCGCCTCATCCTCTCTCAGGCAGCTATCTGCCAACCGTTTCTTTCAACGCATCAACAGATCGTATCGACAGTGTCTTTGCCGGTGCTTTATGGGCATTGGCGTTCCCCACAAGGAGGCAAGGGAACCATGTATCGAACGCTCAGTGGAGAAGAGATTTTCATTGTTGATGGTCACTCCCATCTCTGGGATGCCAGTCCTGAAAACCAGTTGAACAAGTATGGTCGGGGATGGATTGACTGCTTCTACGCCTATCACAAGAACCTCTCGCCCCCCGATTATGTGTGGCCGCTGGAGAAGTACGAGAAGTACACGCCAGAGGACATGGTCTATGACCAGTTCGTCAAAGGCTATGTCGATGTAGCCATCCTGCAACCCACCTACCTGACCGATTTCTACAAAAATGGTTTCAACACCATTGAACAGAACAGCGTGATGAAGAAAGCGTATCCCGATCGCTACATCCTCAATGGTGCCTTTGACCCTCGCGATGGGGATAAGGGCCTGGATTATCTGCGCCACCAGAAGGGTGAATGGGACATCAAGGGCGTCAAACTCTATACTGCGGAGTGGCGCGGCGACTCGAAGGGCTACAAACTCTCCGACCCCGAAGCATATCGCTTTCTCGAAGAGTGCCAAAAGCTGGGCATCAGCAACATTCACGTCCACAAAGGCCCAACCATCTACCCGCTCAACCGCGACGCCTTCGACGTGGCCGACGTCGACGATGCGGCCTCCGTCTTCACCGACCTGACCTTCATAGTCGAGCACTGCGGCCTCCCACGCCTGGAAGACTTCTGCTGGATTGCTACCCAGGAGTCCAACGTCTACGCGGGTCTGGCCGTGGTCCTGCCGTTTATGCAGCCGCGCCCACGCTACTTCGCCGAGGTCATGGCCAATCTGCTCTTCTGGGTCGGCCCCGACAAGATCCTCTTCGGTAGCGACTATGCTCTCTGGGAGCCGAAGTGGCTGGTCGACAAGTTCGTCACCTTTGAGCTGCCCGAAGACCTCAAGGCAGAGTACGGCGTCGATCTGACGATGGAAAACAAGAAAAAGATTCTCGGCCTCAACGCCGCCCGGCTCTATGGCATCAATCCAGAGGAGCAGGTTGCCAAAACCAGAGGCGATACCTTCTCGCAGCAGGCGGAGCAGATGTATGCCGCGTGATAACCTGGCAAGCGCGGAGACCGGGACCAGAACCGGAACAACCAGTACGCGAGAAGCCGTCATCACCCCGGAGCAGGTCTACGCGGCCATCGCGGATGTGCTCGATCCCGAACTGGACGAGACGCTGGTGAAGCTGGGCTTCATCGACAGTGTGCGCGTGGACGGGCCGGACGTGACTGTCGTCTTCAAGCTGCCGACGTTCTGGTGCGCGCCCAACTTCGCCTACCTGATGGCGGCGGATTTACGCTCGCGCCTGCGCACGCTGCCAGGAGTGCGCGCCGCCCGCGTCGTCTTGCTCGACCACTTCGCCGAAGAGGAGATCAGCAGCGGCATCAATCGCGGCCTGTCATTTGGCGAGGCGTTTCCAGAGGACGCCTGTGATGAAGATGGCGCGAACCTGGAAGAACTGCGCCGCACTTTCCTGCGTAAGGGCTTCCTGATGCGCCAGGACACGCTGCTGCGCAAGCTGCTGCAAGCCGGGCTGGACGAGGCAACCATCCTCAACCTGCGCGTGGTCGACCTGGTAGTGGACGAACTGGCCGACGCCGCGTTCGTCACCACTCCCGGAGGTGCTGTGCGGCTGGATAAAGCCGGGCGCTCCTCCATGCTGTACCTGCGCAAAGGTAAACTGCTGGGCCTGGCGCAGGGAGAGCAGGAGCGGCTCATTATTGACGACGAAGGGCGTCCCGTTCCGCCCGGTGGCTTGAAAGACTTTCTGCGCCGCTCGCGCTCCGTGCGCATGAACATTCTGTTCAATACTTCCCTGTGCAAGGGCCTGTTCCAGACGCGCTACGGCCCCTCGCAGAGCACAGCGGCCAGCGAAGCAGACGAAGGAGAAAACGTATGAAAGCAGTGCGCGTTCATCACTATCATGAACTTCCCAGAGTAGAGGAGGTGGCTGAGCCAAAGATTACCGGGCCGTGGGATGTGATTGTGCGTATCGGCGGCGCGGGCCTGTGCCGCACCGACCTGCATATTATCGAGGGCCAGTGGGCGGAAAAATCGGGCGTGACGCTTCCCTACACCATTGGTCATGAGAACGCGGGCTGGGTTGAGGAGGTTGGTCCGGCGGTGAGCAACGTCGCGGTCGGCGATACTGTGATTGTTCACCCGCTCATCACCTGCGGCTTCTGTCGTGCCTGCCGCGCCGGTGACGATATGCACTGCGTGAACTCGGCCTTTCCTGGCATCTCCGTTGATGGAGGCATGGCGAACTTCCTGAAGACGGGGGCGCGCTCGGTCGTCAAACTGGACCCCAGCCTGCATCCCAAAGATATTGCCGCCCTCGCCGATGCCGGCCTGACCGCCTACCACGCCGTCAAGAAGGCGGCGGCCAACCTCTATCCCGGCACAAAAGTCGCGGTCCTCGGCGCGGGTGGTCTTGGCCATATCGGAGTCCAGTGTCTCAAGGCGCTGACGCCCGCGGAAATCATCGTCGTGGATCGCTCTCCGGCAGCGCTCGAATTGACGAAGAACTGGGGGGCCGATCACACTGTCGTCGCCGATGGCAGCCACGTGGGGAAGGTCAAAGATATCACCGAAGGGCAGGGGGTCGAAGCCGTCATCGACTTCGTTGGAGAGCAGGGGGCGCAGCAGGATGCGGTCGCCATGTTACGTCGCGCAGGTTCGCACTATATCATCGGCTATGGCGGCAATCTGAATGTTCCCAC
>DASTKE010000273.1:0-4302 GCA_035716105.1 Ktedonobacteraceae bacterium
CAGGCCGGTCGCGAGGGCGACCGGCCTGCTCTTGCGTCCCTGTGTCGGATTAGCCTGTCGGTGTGATTCTGCCGGAAAGATCAGTCGTTCCATAAAACTGAAGCTGAGCCTGAAAACCTGCATTGCCCTCCTCTCCAGAAGGCTTTGTTTGCTGTGGGCATCTGGGGAAGCTTGAGCTTTCATGCAACAAGATGAACATCTCCAGGTCGTGTACAAGAGCCTCTCGAGCTGCTTGATCAACAACTCATGGGGAGTTCTATGGGGCGACTGGTCTTTCCGGCAGAATCACACTTACAGGCCATACTCAAAGACGCTTCCCAAAGCGCGACAGTTCACGTCGAGGACCATGCTCCTTAGCGTAACCCTGCCACGTATCTTTCCTTGGAGACCACGGGCAGCTTGCCCCTGTTCCAGGGGAGACAAAAGGCATGGAAGGGAAACTCCAGACCATTGCTGGCCTGCCCCTTTTCCTCCCCGTCTCAGGACACTGAGCCTGTCAGAAAGGAAATCCAATGCACGCAAACACACGTCCAGCTTCGTTTTTCCCCTTGCACGCTCGCAAAGCCTGGCTGGTGCTGCTGGCGCTGAGCGCCCTGGTTCTCCTGGCAGCCTGTGGCACCAGCACGACCTCCGGTTCAGGCGCGACCCCTCCGCCGACCACGGGCTCGACTCCCACGGCAACGGTAACCAGCGCAGCGGGCAGCGGCCAGGCGGTCACCATCACCACCGATAGCAGCGGCAGTTTCGCCTTCAGTCCGGCCACGCTCACCGTCAAGGTGGGCACAAAAGTCACCTGGACCAATATGACCCAGACAGGCCATACCGTCACCAGTGACGATGGCAAGTCCTTCGATTCGGGCATCTCCAACCCGGTTGCCTCAGGAGGTACTTACAGCTTCACGTTTACGAAAGCCGGCACGTTCCCCTATCATTGCCAGATCCATCCCTTTATGAAGGCGACGATCACGGTGACGTCCTAAACGCGGCTACAGTTGAGCGGCACCCCGAGCCGCTGTCGGACAGGAGAATGAGGACACTGCTGAACCCATGCAGGTGTCCTCCCTGACGAAAGGCGTGCGAGATGCAGGCAGGGCGACCTCCTGGCAAGCAGGCGAAGAGAGCGAAGCAAGCGCTACCTGGGGTGACCATATGCTTTCGGGCAAGGTAGGGGTTTGCCTCCTATTGGAACAGGAAATTGGAATTAGGAATCTCGCCCATACAGATTCTTTAGCTCTGTATACACAGATCAATAGAGTCGCAATGAAAATGTGAGAAAGCGTCTATCTAGCGAGGAGGTCCTTGTGAACAGAACTTTTCATCACGCGCCTGCTGTATGCCGCATGACGCTCCTCATGATCTCCCTGATCCTGGCAGCGTGCGCAGGAGCTCAGGCGCAAAGGGCGCAAAGGGCTCCTGCTCCACCGACTGAGGTCGAGTTGCACGCCAGGAGCGATGCGTCGATCACGATCAGCTGGCAGGCTGCCCCGGGCGCGACGAGTTACCGCATCTACCGGGGAACCAGGCCGGGCGGTGAGGGAAAGACCGCCATCGCGGAGACTGGTGCGACGACCTATCAAGACTCGAACCTGAGCAGCACGCCGATCTACTTCTACCAACTCAGCGCGCTCAACGCTGCTGGCGAATCGGCGCGGACGGAGGAAGAGGCCTCCAGGACGCCCCCGCCGCTCAGCACCGGCGGTCTTGTCGCCGGTCAGCGTTCCGGCCATTCGCTGGTCTTCTCCTGCCAGGATGCCCTGCTCGGCGGCTTCGACTGGTTCCAGAGGCTGGGCGGCTGGTTCCCCCAGGTGCTGGGCTCCCCTGGCTCGATCTCGCCGGCAAAACGCGTCGTGGACATGGCCTACTCGACCACAGGGACGATGACGTTCACCAACGTCGTGGTGCGAAAGCGCGGCCTCTACACCATCGATTGGCGCTATGCCTTCGGCAGTGGACTCTTCCCCGCGGTGAAGAACCGGCAGATGGGGGTGATGGTCAACGGGAAGGTCATCACCACCACCGAGCGCTTCCCCATCACCGCAAGCTTCGACGTCTATCACCACTCGTCTCTGCAGGTCCAGCTCAACGCCTCGGTCAATACGATCACCTTATTCGCGGTCTCCAACCACGGCGTTGCCCGCCTCGACCAGATGAGCGTGACGGAGGCCAGCGCCTCTGTTGCCAGCAGCCCGACCAATCTGCTCGCAACGGCTGGCAATGCGACGGTGAAGCTCACCTGGACGGCGAGTGCGAGCGGAAATCCAACCTCTTATAGCATCTACCGCGGCACCGCTTCAGACGGTGAGCTTCCCTCCCCTGTAGCCACTACCACCGCCACGACGATCACCTTCACGGACACGGGTCTGCGCAACGGCACAAAGTACTTCTACGTCGTCGCCGCCAACAATAGCGTGGGCGTCTCACCCGACTCAAATGAAGTCACGGGAACGCCGAACCAGTGAGCTGTGCATACAGAGCTTGGGTCCCGCAGGTCCGGTAGTGATAGCGGTGTCTGCCGCGATGGCTCCCATTGCGCACGATATGGGGCTGCCGACAGTCGGGATTGAGACGGGGCGGCAAACAGCTCTTCTCCTGCTGCTCGAGCCTGGCCATGCGTCCCCTTCCATCCACTATCACAGGATCATCACAAAGAAACCTGCTGTTTGCTTTTGCCTCACAACTTCTCACTGTCCGCTGACGGTCCGTCATCTCAGGCTGCGGCAAGAGGAGTGCTGGTTTGAGAAAGCAGGCTGGATGTGGCGAGCGTAACCCTTTGCGTATAGATGTATGGAGAGATATGACAACAGAAGGGCATCACTGCGTTGCGCTCTTCCGACGCAGCATGATGGCCAACTTCTTCGTTCTTGTAGCCACGTATTGATGCAGGGAATCAACAGAGGAGCATTGAACATGAAACACGCAAGAACTAGCCTCTTGTTTGCCGTGAGCCTTGCGCTGGCGCTTCTCATCGCAGCTTGTGGCTCTTCGACCACTTCTGGCAGCGGTGGCGGACCCTATGGCGGTGGCAGCACGAGCAAAAGCACTCCCACATCCAGCACCGGCAGCTCCTCTGCTGTGACTTTGAAGACCGCGGCCCTGACGGTGGGCGGCAAATCGATGGTGGTGCTCACCAATGTGCAGGGGATGACGCTCTACTATCGCACCTCCGACACGCCCACCTCCGTCTGCAGTGGAGGCTGCGCCAGCGCCTGGCCGCCGGTCTTGAGTCAGACGACGCCCAGCGTCTCGGCGAAACTGCCGGGCACCTTGAGCCTGCTCAAAGACGCCAACGGCAGCCAGGTCGCCTATAATGGCCATCCCCTGTATACCTATTCGGGTGACTCCGCCCCGGGACAGGCCAACGGCGAGGGGTTTGCAAACATCTGGTTTGTTGCCCCTACCAATCTCGCGGCCACAACCACACCATCAGGCAGTAGTACGCCGACACCCGGTGGGTACTCCCACAAGCCCTGAGATGGCCTGCATGGAGGTATATCCTCACTCAACAGCTCTCCAGAGAGGGATCAGGGCACCTCTGAGAAGCGCATGGGGAGAGGCGCATTGGCCGCATTGAGCGGCCAATGCGGCCATGATGGGATGAGTGAAGCAGAAGCGGGCATGCGAGTCGGTGATCGGTCTCCTGGAAGAGGTCGAAGATCTGACCTCGCCAGTCTTTCTCAAAGCGGTGCGCGGCATGAATCTCCAGGGCGGCTCGCAAGCCAGGCGAAAATGGCTCTACCACGCAGACACCGCCCGAATATTCCTGCGAAGTACTCACCTGCCGTTTTCTCCTCACCCTTTCGAGACGGGATACCGCCACCCGGCTGGGACTGAGGGAGACGAACGTTAAAGGAGTGCCATTGCGCACGGGGACGCGCCGCTGTTGTTGCACCCGTTGCAGGCATAAGCGAGTAACAGCGCAAACAGAGCATTTCGGAGAAGAAGCAACGATGTCCGGAGAAGACCAGGAACGATTTGAGGATTATCTCGCCTTAGAATGCTGCATCGAAGCGTTGCAAGCGGGTCGCCTCGCACACGCCCCAGCGGAGCTGACGCCTGAGCTGGCACGCGTCTATCGGATGGCGATGTTCTTTCATGCTGCCTCAAGCGAGGCGTCGGCTCCTCGTCCGGAATTCATCGCCGAACTCGAGGCCAGGCTGCAACAAGAGGAGGCGAGACAGCACGCCCTTCTGGGGAGGCATCGCCCGCGCGCTTCTTTGAAAGAACGGCAAGCACCCCCCGCCTCTCTCGGCGGACCCTGCTCAGGATCGGAGCCACCGTTGCGGCTTCGCTCTCAGTGGGGGC
>DASTKE010000274.1:0-2202 GCA_035716105.1 Ktedonobacteraceae bacterium
CCATCGCCGCAGACGCCGACGGAGACGACGGGATCACCGGCAATTTTCGCCGCCATCGCCAGCCCGACCGCGTGCAGCATCTGCGTGCCGATGACGATCTGGAACGGCAGACAGTGCGTCTCAGATGGGTAGTTCTCCGGCGTGAGGCCGCGAAACATGTAAATAAGCGTGGAGAGCGGGAAGCCCTTGACGATCAACGAGGCGATTTCGCGATAAGAAGTTGCCATCCAGTCCTGCGCTTGCAGGGGAGCGGCCAATCCAACGGCGGTCGCCTCCTGGCCTATTAACGAGCCGAAGGTGGTGGCCCGACCCTGACGCTGCAAGGCGATGATTTTGTTGGAGAAGGCGCGGCCCAGTTGCATGAAACGGTAGAGTTCCAGCAATCGCTCCGCGCTCAAATCCGGCATCTTTCCTACCAGGTTGCCCTCTTCGTCGAGGATTTGATATGCCGCCATATGCGAGTCAATCTGTTGCGTCGTCAACGTCGCCCTCCTTATCTATCTATCTATCTATTCATTCATGAGTCGTGCGGAAAATCATCGTAGGGGCCGATTTATCGTGCCCATCGCCGGTTTATCGGCTATTGCCCGTAGGGCCGATAAATCGGCGATGGGCACGATAAATCGGCCCCTACGAATCATCCATGACATATCCTACCCATTTACGAGGTCGCAAAAAGCCAGGGGGCTTCCTGTTTCCTACGCTGTTCGTAGGCCGCTATCTCGTCACGGTGCGAGAGCGTCCAGCCGATGTTGTCGAGGCCCTGGAGCAAGGCGTTTTTGCGGAACTGGTCGATCTCGAAGGGAATGACGCGCCCACTGGGAGTTGTGATCGTCTGCGCCTCCAGATCAACGGTCAGTGTATAGCCCTCGTTGGCCTCGGTCTCCTCCATCAGTTCGCGCACGGTGGCCTCGTCCAGTGTCACGGGCAGGATGCTGTTGTTGAAGCAGTTGTTGTAAAAGATGTCCGCGAAGCTGGGGGCGATGACGCAGCGAATGCCGTAGTCGCGAATGGCCCACGGCGCGTGCTCTCGCGAGGAGCCGCAACCGAAGTTGTCTCCGGCCAGCAGGAAGCGCACGCCCTGGTAGCGCGGCTGGTTGAGCACAAAATCGCGATTGGGCATTGTGCCAGCGGCATCGGTAAAGCGCCAGTTGGCAAAGAGCGCATTTTCAAAGCCGGTGCGCCGGATGGTCTTGAGGAAGCGCGCCGGAGTGATCTCGTCGGTATTGACGTTGACGCGATCCAGAGGGGCAACGATGCCCGTGAGTGTGGTAAATGGTTCCATATAGCTACATCTCCCGAATATCGACAAAATGTCCATTGACGGCGGCGGCGGCGGCCATGGCCGGGCTGACCAGGTGGGTACGCCCACCGCGCCCCTGGCGTCCCTCGAAGTTGCGGTTGCTGGTCGAGGCGCAGCGCTCGCCCTCGGAGAGGCGGTCGCCGTTCATGGCGATGCACATACTGCACCCGGCCTCGCGCCATTCGAAACCGGCCTCGCGGAAGATGTCGGCCAGACCCTCTTCCTCGGCCATGCGACGCACCTGCATCGAGCCCGGGACAACAATAGCGCGCACATTGGGAGCCACGTGCCTGCCCTTCACAAACTGCGCTGCCATGCGCAGGTCTTCCAGGCGCGAATTGGTGCAGGAGCCGATGAACACGGTATCAAGCGTGATGTCTTTGATATGCTGACCAGGCTGCAAGCCCATGTACTTCAGGGCACGCTCGATAGCCTGTCGCTTGAGCGGGTCTTTCTCCTTTGCCGGGTCGGGAACCGAGGCGTTGACATCGGCCACCATGCCGGGGTTCGTTCCCCATGTCACCTGCGGGCCGAAGCCATCGATATTCACCTCGTGTACGGTATCGAAGTGTGCGCCGGGGTCGCTGGCAAGCTGCTTCCAGGCGGCAACGGCCTGCGCGAACTGCTCGCCCTTTGGAGCATAGGGTCGTCCCTTGATATAGTTGAAGGTGGTCTCGTCGGGCGCAACCATACCGGCGCGAGCGCCCGCCTCAATCGCCATATTGCAGAGGGTCATGCGCCCCTCCATCGAGAGATTACGCACCACGGAGCCGCTGAACTCGACAATGTGGCCCGTGCCGACGCCCGTTCCCAGCTTGCCAATCACGGCCAGCGCAATGTCTTTGGCCGTGACGCCCGGCCCCGGCGTTCCCTCGATACGGATGTTCATGCTTTTGGGT
>DASTKE010000275.1:0-4501 GCA_035716105.1 Ktedonobacteraceae bacterium
TGGTGGGGGAAGAGGAGCGCGAGCGCCGCGCCACGCTGCTCCATCGCCTGACGGGCATTCTGCTCTATACCGGACGCCTGGACGATGCTATCAAAGCCGGGCTGGCGGCTTCCGCGCTCTGGCGCGACCTGGGCAATACCGTCAAGCAGGCGGATTCCTATCTGGAAATCGCGTTCCTGGGACACTGGCAGGGGCGCGAAACGGAGTCGGTAAAGTATGTCAAAAGCGCTTTGGAATGCCTGGAGAGCACGCCGGAAGAGATTCTCCTGCACGCCAAAGCCTACGCACAATGGGGGCTGGCCGCGACGGTGATGGGTGAGCCGACGCTGGCACGCGAGAAGCTGCACCAGTCAGAAGTGCTGCTCCGGCAGGCTGGGGCCAGCGATGCCTTCATCTCCGTCGTCTCGCTCTGGGCGCTGAGCTGGTGCGCCTACCTGGCGGGTACGCCGCAGCAGATGTTGGACTACGCCCTGCAAGGTGCCGAGTTCTGCCGCAGCTCAAACAAGCCGGACTGGGAGCCGATGATGAACTATTCGGCAGCCTGGGCCTGTATGCTGCTCGGTCGCCTGCCGGAGGGTGCTCAACTGGCGCGAGAGGCGTTGAAGAAGGCGCAGCAGCACGGCGTCGTCGGCG
Source organism: Ktedonobacteraceae bacterium (assembly GCA_035716105.1). Lineage (GTDB taxonomy): Bacteria > Chloroflexota > Ktedonobacteria > Ktedonobacterales > Ktedonobacteraceae > CADDYT01. Next base: position 634 of record DASTKE010000275.1, read on the forward strand.
CACAGGGCTGGGCCAACCTTGTGCTGGCCTTCCTCGCCATTCAGGAAGGAAACTGGATCGAGGCAAAAGCCTTTGGTGAAAGCGCCAGCACCATCGCCTCCCTGCTGCACGATGCCGACCTGCAGGCGCGTGTGCTGTGGAGTCGCAGCGTCTGCGCCGGGTGGCAGAACGACTGGCCACGTGCCAGCGAGGACATCCTGCAAGCGTTGGAGATGGCAAAACAAGAGGGTGAAATCTCGATGGTCTACCCCCACCTGCTGGTACAGGCAGCGAGGACACACCTCTACGCGGGCCAGATTGAGCAGGCGCAGCATTACCTCAATCAGGCCAGGGAACTCGCGCTCAGCCGCGAGTATCGCCAGCTTCCGGCCATCGCCCAGCGCCTGCAGGGGCGCATCTGGCAGGCCCAGGGCTGGTTCGACGAGGCGCAAATCTGCTTCGAGCGCTCCCTCGCCGCCCTGCAAGAACTCGGCGACCCGGTCGAATACGCCCGCACTCAGGAGTCCTACGGCCAACTCTGCCTCGCCCGTGCGCAGGACAGCGACACCCAGAAAGGCCAGCAATTGCTCGACAGCGCCCACAAAACCTTCAAGCGCCTGGGCGTCAACGGGTAATTATACACCATCACGTAGGGGCCGATTGATCGCGCCCACCGCCGATTGATCGGCCCGTACCCATAGGGCCGATAATGAGTTTTCACGACCAAAAACGGGAATGTCATTCTGAGCGCCGCGAACAATCTCCCTCACCCTCCGAAGATTCTTCGCGGCGCTCAGAATGACAGCTCCATGCCGATCCTGGTTGTGAAAGTTCATAATCGGCGCCTACAGGGGTTTCGTGTTCCTACTGGTGGGAAAATTATGCCGCGTAAATTGCTAGTTGGGAGAATTGGACTTGCGCACCGGGTTTGGCTTCGGGCAGGTTTGAGACGAAGAGGGCTATAGAGCCGCTGCTATAGCTGGTATCGCTGACGGTCTGGAGTAGCTGGCCATTGACCACAAACGAGAGCGCAGACCCCTTCGCGATAATCATGATGTGGTTGACCTTGCCGGCCTTCTGAATGGCCCGGTTCAGCGTGTAGCTCGCGAGCTTGACGCTGTTGGCGTTGCCGCTCTGATCGACAACGCCCTTGAAAATGGCGTAGGAGCCATCGCCGTACAATTCAAAGCGGTAATAGGTCGCCAGATCGCTCTGATTATTCGCGGTTCCCCGGATGTAGACGCCGTAGCCGTTGTTCTGATCGCCTTTGGAGAGCGTCGCGTTCACCATGAGCGTGAAATTGCTGTAGCTGCGCTCGCCGGGCAACATCTCCCACAGCAATTTGTTCTTGTCCATCTCCAACGTTAACGCGCCATTGCCCACATTCACAGTGTAATCGTGAGGGAGACTATGCAGATTCCAGCCATTGAGATCATTGACAAAGGGATCAGCAAAGAGAGGCGTTCCCTTTGGCATGGGATACGCCACTTTGGGTGTGGCAGCGGAATTGGAGAACAGCTTCGATACCGAGGAGAGCGAGAGGCCAGCGCCGTGAATACCGGCAAAGGACAGCAGCACGACGGCGAGAAAGATGCAGGTAAAGTAGATCAATGCCGCTCGCTTCCGTTTGCGCGCACGTTCCTCTAGCTCCTGCCTTCGTCTCATCTCTGAAAGTTGCCGGAGATTCGGTGCGGGAGTGGGAGTCTGCACCGGAAAACCCGGCGGGGGAGTATGTACCGGAAAACCTGGCGCAGACGCATTCACCGGGAAGGGCGCGAGCATATAGCCACAGTTATAACAACTTGTTTCATATGGTGGCAACGCCGCTCTGCAACGAGGGCAGAACTGGGCAGGTTGGGTGGGTTGGCCTCGGTACAGCGTAGACATACAAGCCCTCTAATAACATGGACTATCTATCGTGCATGATGATACATTTCGATCAATCGATAAGCAAGTCAAACACTCAATCAAGCTATCTGTTTCATAGTATGCCACCCGACACTACAGTGTACAACTTGAGCGCTGTATTACGGTACTTTTGGGCAGTTTTTCGGCCAATCCTGTATAACATTGCTTCTCCCATGCATTATGTAGAGAGAGGAGGAGGTAACTTACCCATGTATAGCTATGATGATCAGAAGGCCGCACAAACATCGTTTCGTAAGAGGAATATTATATTGATTAGCGCGGCGGTTGCCCTGGTGGTAGCCATAGCTCTGGCTGGCACGCTGCTGGTAATGAAATTCGAGGTTGCGCCCACACCGCAGCCACAGACTGTTCATCTGGTACCCGATACCGCGCCCCGTTCGGACGAGGTGCCGTTTTCTTCGCATCGTATGCTATCACCGACCGCCACGAGTGCGCCAACAACGATGACGCCGTGGGGAGTCGCCTTTGATTATGCGCGTGGCTTCGTCTGGGTCGCGGAGCCGGGATGCGAACCAACGCCGAAATGTCCCACCAGCTTTCCAGGCATCATCGGCCAGTATGCGCTCTCGGATGGCAGCTTCATCCAGGATTTCAAAGAGCCAACCGGCTACTCAAGCCCCCTCTTTCTCGCCTTAGATAAGGCAGGTCACATCTGGTTTACCGAGCCGGACGGCGACGCCATTGGCGAATTTGATCCACAGAGCGGCACCTGGAATCAGTGGCCCGTCAAGAAATATAGCGCGCCTTTTGACCTGACCTTCGATACATACGGTAATCTCTGGTTCACCGAGTTCGCCTCAAACGAGATCGGTTTCCTCAACCCCCAGACGCACGCAGTAGTGGAGACTCCAACGCCCACGCGCAATAGCAATCCTTATGGCATCACCATCGACCCGCACGGCACGATCTGGTTCACCGAGAACCAGGACCTGCTAGGGCAAATCGGCAGCTTCACGCCTACAGCTTCTGGTGCTATCAAGATCAAAGAACACGCAGTCAACGCACGGCGTCCCCACCTGATTACTACCGACAACGCGGGGAATATCTGGTATAGCGTCGGGTTCACGGGCAAAGTCGGTGAGTTCGATCCCAGGTCGGGCAACAGCAAAATCTTTCTCGTCTTCCTCGGCACCTGCACGCCCACGTCCTGCACAGGAACACACATTTCCGGCATCGACACGGATTCGAAAGGAAACGTCTGGTTTACCGACGCCCTCAGCGAGCGTGTGGGTTATCTCATTCCCTCCAGCGGCCAGATCATCGCCCGCACGCTCACGACCAAAAATGCCCACCCTGCTGATGGCATTTTCGTAGACAGCGGCGACCGGGTTTGGTTCACCGAGGAATTCGCCCACACCCTCACCGTCTGGCCCGCCCACACTGTTTAATATGCTATACTGACGACATGAAAAACACAACCAGAAAAATTGTAGCCGTTGGCGGGCTGGACGAAGACCCGGCCCAGACCATCCCCAGGGAGATTGTGCGCCTGGCGGGGAAAGCGCATCCCCATGCCCTCTACATCCCGACGGCTGGCGGCGACAGCGAGGAGTGGTGGCAGCACTTCCAGGGAATATTTGCTCAGCAACTCGGTTGCAGCACCAACGTGCTCTGGCTGCTGCGAGAGCAGCCAACCCTGCAACAGATCGAAGGGAAAATCCTTTCCGCCGATATCATCTGGGTAGGCGGCGGCAACACGCTGAAGATGATGAAGCGCTGGCGCAAGCTGGGCGTCGACCGCGTGCTACTGCAAGCCTACGAGCGGGGCATCGTGCTCTCCGGCATCAGCGCCGGTTCCATCTGCTGGTTCAAGGACGGCCACAGCGACTCCATGAGCTTCTACGGCTCCCAGCAGTGGAACTACGTCCGCGTGCGCGGCCTCGGCCTCATTCCCGCCACCCACTGCCCCCACTACCACGCCGAACACCGCGAAGAAGACTTCTCCCGCATGATCGCCACT
>DASTKE010000276.1:0-3612 GCA_035716105.1 Ktedonobacteraceae bacterium
AGCCATCAAGGACGGGCGAGCACAAGGCATCGCCCCTACGACATCCCCTCAAGGCAGGGGACGTTATAGTCCCTTTATCATTTGTTTGAGTCGCTTCACCAGGGTTTTGTTTTCCTCTATGTCTGCCACAGTCATGTCTTCACCGCTGGTTGGAATGTCGTCGATGTACTCGTTGACGTGTTGTACCACTTTGGTAGACCCGGCGATGCGCGTGTAGCCGGTCAGCAGGGCGCGAGCCTCGTTATCCTGCTGCAAGCGCAGCGTGGTAATCGCTGCTTGCGCATAGATCTCACTATATTGACGAAGGAAGGTAGTCCAGTGTTGCGCCGTTTGGAGCGTTTTCATCACGAATTCGACCAGTGCGATGGCTTTGTTGAATTCGCTCAGCGCCCGCTCAAGTTCCTGATGTGCCAGGTAGACACCTGCCAGTTCATAGCGGGTGTCAGCTTCACCCAGAGGCTGTTGTTGCTGTTGATAAAGTGCCAGAGCCTGCTCAAAATCGTTCAGCGCCTCGTCAAGCTGGTCGTTGCCGCGCTGTGCCAGTCCGAGTGAGAGCAGGGTATCGGCCTGACCGACCAGATCGTCGCTTTGATTGAAGCGAGTGAGCGCCGCTTCACATTGCTCGATGGCCTCTTCCCACGCTTCTCCGCGCCCGATCAGCGTCTGCGCGATGCCCAGCAGCGCGGAACCGTCACCGTTGACGCTCTCAATCTGCTGGAATTGCCGGCTGGCTTCCTGGAAGGTCGAGAGGGCGGCATCGAGATCACCGCGAGAGAGCCGCGAACGGGCCATACCCAGCAGCGCTTCGGCGGCGACCAGTGGCTCCTGCTGTCCCTCACCCTGGTTGTGGGCATCGCTAAAGCGCGCCTCGGCTTGCTGAAATTCACCGCGTGTCAGGAGCAATTGTCCCTGTACCAGCAAGATAGTTGGTAGCACCTGCTGGCCAAGCGGGCCGGTGTTCGCGTTGATCTGTGCCTGAGACAGGTAGGACGCAGCCTCACCCAGTTGCCCGGCGAAAACTGCCGTGCTTGCCAGCCGGGCTTCTGCCAGCGCCTCTGCTGCAGGCTCTCCAATCTGGGCCAGCAGCGACTGCGCCCCGGCGTAGGCAACTTTCGCCTGCGTTGTGCGCCCCTGTTGCTGGTAGATGTCGCCCAGGCCGAGCAGTGCCTTGCTTTCCGCCGGGACATTTTGCGCCATCTGCGCCAGTTTTTGCGCGTCTCTCAAGGTCGTCGCGGCGCGTTCCAGTAAGCCCATGCGCCGCTGTATCTCGCCCAGACTGGCGGTCGTAGCGGCCAGACCCTCACGGTAGGCAACGGCTTTGTAGGTGCGCAGGGCGCGCTCCGTCATTGAACTGGCATACGTTAACTGCCCGCGCCGCATATTGATCTCGCCGAGCAAGCGGTTGGCGTTGGCGACTCCCAGCGCATTCTGCCTGGCGGTGTAGCTCTGGAGCGCCGACTGTGCGCTGATCAATGCCTGGTCAACACGCCCACTCAACAGGGAGACCTCAGCCAGGCCCAGATCGGCATCTGCCTCTCCCAGTTCGTATTCGATGCTGCGCGTCATCTTCACCGCCTCGGCAAAACTATCCGCTGCCTGATCAATCTGCCGCTCGTCGAGATAGATGCGACCCAGACCGAGCAGCGCGTCCACAATCCCAAAGTTATCCCGGTTGGCGCGGTAGACCTCCAGTGCTCGCTGGTAATCCGCCGTTGCCTCAGCGAAATGCCGCCGTAAGCGCTCGATATCGGCGAGACTGCGCCGCGCATCGGCTTCGTTGATGGCATCGTGTGAGGCGCTGTAGTCCTGAATAGCCCTTCGATAGGACACGGCGGCCTGTTCATAATTGCCGCGCTGCAGGTCAATATGTCCCAGCGCCAGCGCGACATTGCCCTGTCCCTGCATATCCTCTCCGGCTTCGTAGAGCTTTCTGGCTTCTTCATAGGCATTCTGCGCCCGGTCCAGGTGTGTGAGTTGTCGCTGGACGTGTCCCAGGGCGAGGTCGGCTGCTGCCTCGTTCAACGGGCGCTTTGCCTCCCGGTACAGCTTGCTAGCTCGCTGGTAGCTGCCCACCGCGTTCTCCAGCAGATTGTTCTGGCGCTGTGTATCCCCCAGCAGGAGGCGACTGTCGCCAGCGCGCTTATAGTCGCCCGCTAAGCGAAAATGTACCTCGGCATCAGAAAACGCCTCCGTTGCCACATCCAGTTTGCCTTCGTTGAATGCCTCAATCCCTTTTTGCCAGCTTTTTTCTGCCGCTGTCGTATCCTGTGTTGCCATTGTATTTCTACACTCTCTTCCGGTGGAATGTTCCTGACTCTCCATCCTTGATGGGATTGTCGTAGGGGCGACGCCTTGTGCTCGCCCGCCGTCGGCACAGGTCGGCCCTCACGGGCGAGCACAAGGCGTCGCCCCTACGACTTCCCTCACAAGGAAGCAGATCCATGCCCTTTTGATGTTGTACATTTTCTTCATTCTAATGCGTGGTGTCGGGAATGTCAAAAAGTCAGAGCAGTGGCGTGAAAACCTATAAATTGGCTGCTACCTGTGCTATAATAGTGCCTACTTCTGTCTGACGAGCGGAAGCCTCTCTCGGTTCGCAGTGGGCGAACACATATCACTACAGGAGGCAGTACCTCCGAGAAACGAGAGCTTTATGTCACCTACCATTCTTGTGATTGACGACGACGAATCCCTCCTCGACTTATTCCGCTTTGTGCTTGAGGAGGAGGGATTCATCGTCTCTACTTCAAAGGCGACTCTTGAGGAGGTCGCCGACGTAGAGAAAATCAATCCCGGTCTTATCATTTTAGACATCAGGCTGGGTCATCGCGGCGATGGCTTGCTCTTCCTGCAAAAGCTTAAAAACAGTATTGCCACCAGCGCTATTCCCATTATTATTTGCAGCGCGGCGGCAGATGTGGTGCGTGGGCAGGAAGAACTGCTCCAGCAAATGGGAACACCGATTCTGCACAAGCCCTTTGACATCGAAGAACTCATCAGTATGGTGCGCGTTTTTGTCTCGCCACCACCGAAAGTGTGAAGGCAGTGTACACGAGAACGCGCCAGCCCAAACGCCAGCCAGGTCGATTTTGTCTCTCATATGTGGTACAATAGTTCAGGCGCATACGAGACACAGAATTTCCTTGATACTGGCATTATTTCTCTCTACAAGGAGCGCAACGTGAACGAAGAGACATTGAAGCATGTACCCCTTTTTGCAGGTCTGAACAAGAAGGAACTGCAAACCCTGGCGCGAAGCTGTCAGGAGCGGAAGTATGCCCCCGGTACAGTCATTATCAAGCAAGGCGATAGCGGCGTGGGCCTCTATCTCATCACCGAGGGGCATGTCAAGATCACGAAAGAGAGTGATCCTGATCGTGCGGAAGTCGAACTGGACACCGCAGGCCCCGGTGATGTCCTCGGCGAGATGGCTCTGCTGGATGATTTACCTCGTTCAGCGAACGTCATTGCCGTGGATAATGTGACGGCTATCCTCCTGCCAGTCTGGGAATTTCGCTCGGCCTTGCGCAGCAATCCCGATATCGGCATCAAATTGCTCTCGGTTCTCAGCCATCGCCTGCGCAACGCACGTGCGCACCCGGCCCACGAGTA
>DASTKE010000277.1:0-3748 GCA_035716105.1 Ktedonobacteraceae bacterium
TGCAGCACGGGCGGCAGTTGCGAGATCAGTGTGTACAGCAGGCTGGTCATCATGAGCGCGGCGAAGAAGGTCAGGCCGTAGCCCATTCCCAGCCGTTGCCGGGCAGTCGCCTGCAACGGGTCCCAGCCATTGGCACCAGGCGCGCCATATTTCTCGCGATCCTTGTTGTACGTACCGGTGTTGAACGATATGCCGCCCGTGGCGCTGGTTCTAGTGCCAGAGATGGTGCTTGTACCGGCACCACCGCCACTACCGTTGGCGCTCATCTGCGGTGCCATCAGCATACCGTTGGCGGAGATGGTCGGGGTATCATCCTCCTCATCTGAGAACGTGTCGCCGAAGTCGAGGATATCAACCAGCACTTTGACCTCGATCTCCTGCTCTTCTCCTTCGGGCGAGACGATGATGGAGCCTGAGTAGTGCGATGTTCCCGCGACCTGGTGCATATTCATGCTGTCCACGCGCACATTGACGCGAGTGCTCATAGCGTCAAAGCTTGTCGCGTCAACGATAATCCAGGGTTCCGTGACGGAGATGGTGCCGCGCACAAAGATGCCGCCGCTGCCCTGGATGGAGAGCGAGATGGGGGCCGACAGGCCGGGATAAATCTGCCCAAAATCGATGGTGCGGGGACTGACCAGCACGTCAGGCGTCGAGCGCCGCGGCAGCCAGCCACGGCTGGAGCGTGTGGGACGCGAGCGGCCCGCGTTCGGGCGAATAGCGCTCATCGAACCGGTTCCCTGACCGGCATTGCTCGTATCGTCGTCCATTGTGCGCGCCAGATAACTGCGCGTGTGGGCATCCGGCCCCATCAGCAGTTGCAGGAAGCTTTCAACCACCTCTTCATTGTCAAGCGATGTTGAGCGAATGCGCCGGGTGGCTCGCGCCAGATCGTTCTCGCCGATTTCGTGCAGCCAGGCTTCTATCTCACTGGCGAAGAGGTGATTCGCCGCCTCTTCCGGGTAAACGGCGCACAGCTCCGCCAGTTCTTCCGGCGTCGAGGCCTGCTGGCCGTTGTCGAAGACAAAGGTGTTCGCGCCCAGCAGCGCCCGGCGGAAAGATGCCACGTCCTGGTAGCGATCTTCCGGTGCCAGCGAAGTTGCACGCTCCAACGCTCGCGCCACACCCGGCGAAATCTGCGGGTTGTTGGCATGAACATCCTTCAGCCCGAAGCCCTTCTCTGAGAGTTTGTTCGTCATCAACTGGTAGAGCGTCATGGCCAGCGAATAGATATCCGAACGTTCGTCGGTCTGCGCCTTGCCGTACTGCTCCGGCGGCGCGAAGCCGGGCGTACCCAGCAACTGCGTATCCTGGGAACTGGCGTTGCGGAAGAAACGCGCAATGCCGAAATCGATCAACTTGACGCGGCCACCATGCATCAGCATGATATTACCCGGCTTCATATCGCGGAAGATAATCGAGGGGCGCTGGCCGTGCAGGTATTCCAGCACTTCGCACAGTTGCCGCGCCCAGTTCAGCACGCGCCGCTCAGGAAATGGGCCTTTGTTTTCCAGTAGCTCTTCCAGCGTCTGCCCCTCGACGTATTCCATCACCAGGAAGTAGCGTGCGTCCTCGCTGAAAAAATCGGTGAAGGCGGGGAGATTGGGATGGCTCAGCCGCGCCAGGATGGCCGCTTCCACGCGGAAATTGTGGATGGCCTGCTCGCGATCAGCATCCGGCACCATTGAAAGGCTCATCTCTTTGACGGCGCTCAGCTTCTGCGTCGTCATATCCTGCGCCTTATAGACCGCACCCATGCCGCCCTGCCCGATGGTTTGCATAATCACATAGCGCTTATGTAACACGGTACGCCGGTCTAAGTGTCCTGTCTGTGTATTATGTGTATTGCGTTGACCGTTCCGCTGGCTAATAATGAACCCCCGTCTCTCTATCAATGTGCATACCAGTATAGCATATGCTCATGTCAGATACTACTCTGTAATAATAAACGTCTGACAAAGGTTGCAAGCACATATATTGCTTACCCAAATCTGCTATCGAACATTGTTTATTCGTGTGTCACTCGTTCTATTAAGAAGACGTTGAAGAATAACCATAGTAAAAAGACTGGATTAGTATGGAGAAGCAAAGCACTGCGAAAAGATTGCGTTCGCGCCGCCTGTTCCAGGTAATGCTCCTGAGTCTGCTTATCTGCCTCATCGGAGGCGGAATCGCGCTGTTCGCCCAGGTGGAGAGCGGACAGAGCAGCCACGCGACACCGGCTGCCGATCCCGCCAACGTGGTAGGGCCACCCACACTGCCAGCCGCCACCGTCGACGCGATATTTGCCAGCATGGGCAGTCCTATGGTAGGCACCGGCAAAGCGGTGGAGCAGGCCGCACGACAGGCCAACATCGACGATGCCTTCGCCCTCGGTGTCTGGTGGACGGAGACCAACGATGGTGCCGCCGGCGTGGGCAGCGCCGACCGCAATCCGGGCAGCGTGCGCGGCAGTGCTGGTTATCCCGCTGCCTTCGACGGTTATACCATCTATCCATCCTACACCACCGCCGTCTACGACTGGTTCAACCTGCTGCGCAGCCGCTACGTCAACCGCGGCCTGACGACCGTCTACGCCATCTCTTATCCCTATGTTGGCACCTCAAGCTCACCGCTATGGGCCGGAAAGGTCGTGGCGCTCATGCAGCGCTACCATGCCGAAGCGCCTCCACCCACGCCAACCGTGCCATCACTCGATCAGGTCAAGCGCGCATCTCATCAGACACCACAGATCTCGATCACTCTTTTGCGCCGCAATCATCCCTTCCCACGTATAGTCAACGGCGGCACCGTCGACCTGCACTCACAGGGCCAGCAAACACCGCCAGCCGCGAACACGCAGCAAAGCGGCTCAAAATCATCCCTCTCTCAAGGCACGAAATACGGCCTGGTGCTTGTGGGTATGCTTGCCGCGCTCGTGCTGGCCCTGTGGGGTCTTGCCCTCGGCGGCACATTGCGACTGCCCCTCTTCTCTAAGACACGCGCCACAACTCCCGCCGGAGTCTCAAGCGCTGATATCTTCTTAAAGACGACCTCGCAGATGCCCGTAGTATCAACTGCTCCGCTGGCGCTGCCCGTGACGGGCGCGATGCTTTCCACGCCCCGTCCAGCCTTTGTCCCCGTTGCCAACACGAACGATTGGCGCGAACTGCTGCCGCCACCCAGAACCGATGCGCTCGTTTCCACCACTGCCACGACCTCGCCCCTGCGCACACCCATAGCTCCCCGCGTAGGTCTGCCCGTCCGTGGGCAAGGCCAGGAACAGGAGGATCATGCGCTCCCGCCAACCGGGCCTTCGACCACCGCCCTGCGCCGCGTCGTCCTGCGCCCCTCACAAACGCCTGTCACCGTCGCCGTCCCTGCGAGAACCGGCGGTGGACTGCTGAGCCGCTATAGAGAAAGCATGTCGTAGGCGCCGATTTATCGTGCCCATCGCCGATTGATCGGCACTACAGGGACTAGCCGATCATGAATTTTCACGACCAAAACCGGCATGGAGCTGTCATTCTGAGCGCAGCGAAGAATCGGCCTCACCCTGCGAAGATTCTTCGCTGCGCTCAGAATGACAGCTCCATGCCGGTTTTGGTTGTTCAATTTCATAATCGGCGCCTACAATTTGCAACAGGACAATTTGCACCGGTCAGCAGAGACTTGACTGTAACAAACATCCCTTGCTTTTTGCATATTTATGCTTATCATTAATACATAGGGCATTGTAGGGGTAATTGTGGTATCTCCATCCGTGAGT
>DASTKE010000278.1:0-8467 GCA_035716105.1 Ktedonobacteraceae bacterium
CTCTGCTCACTCACTTTCATCACTTCTTCGTGAATTTGATGAAGAGGACGGTGAGTTCGTAGAGGCAGGACATGGAGACGCCGAGGATGACGGGGCTGTAGATGTCCGCGCCGGGCGTCAGGAAGGTCGCCGCTACCCACATGCCGACGTGCGCTGCCGGACGCTTTTTGGTCAGCGTCTCTGAGGTGATGAGGCCGATCTGTGCCAGGAAGGTCAGCACGAGCGGCAGCTCAAAGACGATGCCAAAGGCCAGGACAAAGAACGCGACGAAGGTGAAGTAGCTGCTGGCCGTGACGAGTTCCGTGAAACTGTCAGAGGCGAACGCGACGAGCCACTGGACGGGGAAGCGCAGCACGATGTAGCCTACCGAGATACCGGCGGCGAAGAGCGCAATGCCGATGAAAATGAACGGCACGGCATATTTCTTCTCGTGCTCATAGAGTCCGGGCGCAATGAACGCCCACGTCTGGTACAGGATGACCGGCAGAGCCAGGATGAAGCCTGCCGCCACCGAGACCATCAGGTAGACCGTGAAGCCTTCCGCCAGACCCGTAGTGACGAGTTGCCCATGGGTAAGCGAGTCTGCTCCCTTCGGCAGCGGATATTGCAGGAACTGCATAATCTGGTAGCGGAAGATGAAGGCGATAACCGCGCCGACGACGATGGCGATCAGCGCCTTGAAGATGCGCTTGCGCAGCTCCTCAAGGTGCTCAATCAGCGTCATACCGGAGCCGTCTTCATCCTCGTACAATCCGTAGTCATCTGGCGCTGTCATCGTGTCCTGCTGATTCATATTGCTGGTTGTCATATATTTCCCTCAAGCAGGTATCAGCGGCGAACGTTATTCGCGGGGCGCTTCAACATCGCTGGTTGTCGTGCTGTACACCTCTGGCTCAGGCGTGCTCATTGAACTGGCGGCAGTGGCCTTCTTGCTGGCGATTTCGCGGTCAATGGCTTCCATGCTGAGCGCGGACGGCGTCTTCGTCTCTTCCTCTTCCTTCGGGTTGGTGAGTTCTTTCATTCCCTTCTGGAATTCTTTGATGCTCTTCCCGATGGCTGAACCCATTTCAGGCAGCTTTTTGGGGCCGAAGATCAAGAGGGCGATGACAAGAATGACGACGAGGTCGAGTCCATGAAATCCGAATGGCATGATGGGTATCCTTTCTGATACGGGTCGCTGCTGCTTCCTGGCAGTACGCTTTTTCTGAAATGACGCGCATACTATGTGTATGCTACTTTATACTACGACTACACAACGATTTCAGATCAATAGCAAGCAAACTGCTATTGGGAAGATCAGGGATAGGCTGGTTGAGTGACATCCTGACCCGTCAGGGCGGTTTCGAGCATTTGCAGACCTTCCATGCCCATGCTCACGACGCTCAGACCGGCAGTACTCAGGGCGACCCAGCGAACGGCCTTGCGGCGGCTGATACGCTGTTCGCCCAGGCCGATAGCGCCATGCTCACGAGCCGTTTCCTGGCGCACAGCCGCCAGCAGGCGCGTTTCCAGGCCAGCAGGCGCGGGCGCGTCGTCTCCATAGTGGCGAAGCAGCAGGCTTTCGATCGAATCGCTACGCATACGTCCTCCGAAGGGTTGAGGGGTGGGTGAAGAGCGGCGACGGCGAAATAGTGGCGCTCCGGCTCTCAACACGCTCCTCTTCTTTTCGTGGTTGTTGTGGTCTGCTCTGTTTGGATACCGCTTGCTCGTTGGTAGCCGGTGTGCCATTGACCGGCTGCTCGCTGTTTTCCAGTGTGTATAACTGCTGGAATTGCTTGCGAGCGCGAGCGAGGCGCTGGCGCACGGCGCTTTCTTGCAGGTCGAGCATCTGCGCGATCTCACCGGTGGAGAAATCGCCGATGATCGAGAGCAGCAGACAGACGCGCAAGGGTTCGCTCAGGCGCGCCATTGTGCGCTGTACCGCGTCCCGTTCGGCCACCAGCCGTGCGGGATCTTCGCCACTCGTCGCGCCGTAGCCGACGGGCTGAACCGGCGCGGCCTGTGCCTGAAGCGTCTCGGCCTCGCTTTCCTCTGCATTCTCCGCCTGCGTCCCTTTGCTAAGAGACGAGAAGGGGATGAAGCGGAAAAGGTTGCGACGCCGGCGTTGCATTCGCACGGTATTCAACGCAATACGCAGGAGCCACGCTTTCGGCGCGAACTGCTCTCCGCTGGCGGCGCGAGCAGCATCAATCGCTTTCAGCGCCTGCTGAAAGGTGTCCTGTGTTAAGTCCTGACTCTCCTCCCAATCGCCGGTCATGGCATAGATGGTGTGGAAGACCAGATTGCCGTATTCTTGAATGAGCGCTTCTACCGCTTGCGCCGCAGGCATCATATGCACAACAACTCTTTTTTCGTTTGTAGCGTCGAACCCGATGCCGGAATTTTCTTGCTACACTAATGGAGATGCACGAAGGTGGAGAAATGTGACAGGAAATACCGTGATTTTTCAAAGCCATCAGAAATTCGTTATTGGTGGAGTATAGACACTGACAAGCAGCGAACACAGGGAATAACCAGGGGGCGAGATTGCCGGTGGTTCCCAGGACACCCCTTGCTGCTTATGAGACATCGCTCTGTATAGCCAGGAAACAGAGGCGGTTGAAGCAGATGTTAGCGAAATAACTTCTGTTCCCGCCTCGTCTCTCCCGGCACTGGGATTAGCGTGAGTGCTCGTCGATGTAATCTTCGGCCTCTTGCACTGTTGTGATCTTCTCTGCATCCTCGTCTGAGATTTGGACCTTGAACTCTTCTTCCAGAGACATAATGAGTTCAACCAGATCGAGTGAGTCTGCATTGAGATCTTCGACGAAAGATGCGCTGGGAACCACCTCGGCTTCGTCGACACCGAGCTGGTCGACGATGATTTTTTTGAGTCGGTCTTTCACATCCTGATTTGCTGGCATTACTTCACCTCGCTTTCAGTTTTTGAAGTGGGCGGCTGTTGCGCCCGTATAAATATTGTACCCAGGACGCCATTGATGAACCGGCTGGAGGTGTCGCTGCCAAACTGCTTGGCGAGTTCCACCGCTTCATTGATAGCAGCCTTTGCTGGTACCGTATTATTAAACAGAATCTCGTAGATTGCAAGTCTGAGGATATTTTTATCAATTCGGGCCATCTGGTGTAACGGCCACTCGCGTGCCGCGCTCTGGATGTGAGCGTCGATTTCGGCGAGATGGTCACGAACACCCATCACCAACTCTCTGGCGTATTCCACCACCTTCGGTTGCAGATGGCGCTCCTCGACATGGCGCTGTAACACCTCCTCCAGATCATGGTGGGCGGTATCGTATTCGTACAGCGTTTGCAGCGCGATCATTCGCGCTTGCCTGCGTGTCCCTATCGGCATGGTGTCCTTGACCTAACGCTAGCTATGTTGTTGGAGCGATTGGCGCACTGCTCCGCATAGCGATTTCTTCCCCGAACTCCATTCTACGCAACATCCTGGATATAAATATTGACCTCGCGCACCTGCATGCCAACCATGTGCTCTATGGCTGCCGCGACCTCCTCCTGCACGGCGCTTCCCACCTCGACGATGTTAACGCCGGACGCGATCACAATGTAGAGGTCGGTGGAGACCGTATTCTCCTTGATCGTGAGCGATATACCGTGTCTGGGTACCTCCCGACCAAGCAGGCGCGTCCATTGATCGCTGACCTGGGCGAAGCGCACGACGCCGGGAATCTGCAAGGCAGCGTTGGCGACGATAGTCAACAACACCTGGCGCGCAACACGCACCGTCCCCTGCGCTTCAGCGACCATTTTTGTATCCACGTTTCCTATTGCCTCCCAAATGACTTACCCGGCAAGACCATCTCTTTCTATGATAGCCTTACTGCAAAGATAGGCATTTTTTCGCCCCATGTCAAGACCTTACCATAGATGTTCTCTATTATACATCACGTATTACATCCATTTCACGCACAAGGGCAACCACTTTTGCGAGTTCCGCCGCGTTGCCGATGTTGAGAATAGTGACGTTCTTGTCGATGCGCTTAATCATGCTTTTCAGTGCTTGCCCCGGCCCAATCTCAATAAACGTGGTAACGCCAGCTTTCGCCATGTATTCAATGCTGCGTGTCCACTGCACGGGCGAGGCGATCTGCTGCGACAATTCATCCTGAATAGCCCGTGCCTCCATCAGGGGGGTGGCGGAAATATTGCTGATGATGGGAATGGCAGCATCATGCACATCCATCGTGGCAATGGCCTGCGCCAGCCCTGAAGCTGCTGGCTGCATGACGGGTGAGTGAAATGCACCACTGACGGAGAGCGGAATGATCTTTTTCGCGCCACGCGCTTTAGCGAGATTCATGGCCAGTTCCAGCGCTCGCTGCTCGCCAGAGATCACAATCTGTCCTGGCGCGTTGTAGTTGGCGATGATTACTTTTCCCTGTCCCGGATGCCTGGCATTGTCAGCGCTTTCGGCTGGCAGCTCGGCCAGTGCCTGCGCGGTAGCTTCCTGGCAAACCTCTTGCAGGGTCGTCTCATTCATGGCGATAATGGCGGCCATGCCGCTTGGGCACACCGTTCCCTCGTGGTGCATCAGTCGCCCGCGTTCGCGCACGAGTTGTACCGCGCTGTTCAGATCGAGCATGCCTGAAGCGACGAGTGCCGCGTATTCGCCGACGCTGTGTCCCGCCGTGTAGGTGGGTGTGAGCGGGGAGGACCAGGAATGCTGCCGCGGGGAAAGGCTCTCCTGAAACGCCGCCAGCAGGGCTAAACTGACGGTGACGATGGCGGGCTGCGTGTTGATGGTTTCGCGCAGGAGTTCTTCGGGGCCTTGAAAACATAGCTGGCTGAGTGGGAAGCCCAGCGCCTCATCTACAGTATCGAAGACGCGACGTGCCGCTGGAGAGTTCGCGTACACATCGGCTCCCATGCCTACGGATTGGCTCCCCTGCCCTGGGAAGAGAAAGGCGACTTGTGCCGTCATGATGTTTTTTCACTCGTTACATGCAGGAAAGAGGCGGTAATGGTGAATACTGAATACACCGGATACCGCCTCTACGTTTCACTTATGCCTTTTTCTGGCTGCGAGGTACAAAAACCTGGCGATTGCGATAGTACCCGCAATTGGGGCAGGCGTGATGCGAAAGACGCGGCTTTCTGCAATTTGGACAGGCGACCAACTGCGGTGTGGTCAGATGATGATGCGCCCGGCGCTCGCCCTGGCGAGCACGCGAGACTCGTTGTTTTGGTAATGCTCCCATTTGATGAAATGCTCCTCTTCTTCCGGCTGGCGTTTCAGGATGGATTGTTTATCCCGTTGCCGCGCCGGTGTAATTATGACTCTAAACCGTTTTGTAATAATTTTTCAAGCACGCTGAAACGTGAATCGACCTCTTCGGGTTTGCAATCGCAAGGGCCGAGATTGAGATCATGCCCGCACTGTGGACAAAGCCCGGCGCAGTCTTCCCGGCAGATTGGCATCATTGGAAGAGAGACCAGGATGTTTTGCCGTATCGCCTCCGTGAGATCGAGCAGGTGATGCTCATCGATGGGGAAGGCTTCTTCCTCTTCCATCGGAGGCACGGGTGCGCCAGTGTTGACATCCACCGTCGGGTAAAACACTTCGCTGAAGTCCAGGTGCAGCGGCTGCTCGAATTCTTTCAGGCAGCGCATACAGGTTAACTCAAGGATCACGTCGACCCAGCCATCGGCCAGGATGCCCTGATTGGTGTGGTGCAGCCGCACCTGGCCCTCGATGGGGCCGATCACCTTGAGGTCTTCATCGAGTTGAACATTCTCTTCGTGTATATCATACTCAAGCGAGGTTCCAACCGGAGCCTTCAAGAGTTGCGCCACATTATAAAGCATGAGATTTTCTTTCCTTTCCAACATCGTATGGAGTATAAAATGGTCATGAAAATAACATACGTCTGGCGCAGTCTTCAACGCAACCTTGTTGTCTCTCTGCTTCTTGCTTGTGCTTGCTCATTATAGTCAAGCCAGACAAGCCTGTCAAGTCCTGGTACCCGGTCTGGCAGGGCTTATTCCCGACTCTGCAACAGCCCTGGGGGTATGCACCTTTAGAATAGAGGATGTACATTTTCCTGATTATATAGTATGCTCAAAAATATGGGAGATACGTGGGTCCACCTGCGCGAGTGCCTTATTTGTGGACACGTCGGCTACTGCGGCTTCCTGGTTTAAATAAGAACGTTGAGGAATAGGATGCATCCAGTCGTCTTCAACCCTACTCTAGAACAGGTTCTCAACCTTATCGGCACCTTTGTCTTTGCGATTTCTGGTGCCCTCGTTGCCGTGCGCAAGAACTACGATATAGTTGGCATGGCAGTGCTTGCTGAGATAACGGCAATCGGTGGTGGGGTCATACGTGATCTTGTAATCGGAGCGATTCCCCCAGTGGCATTCACCGATGCGAGCTACTTCTGGATACCGCTAGTCGCCACAGCTCTGACCTTCTTCGCACATGTGCAGATTAATCGACTCAATGCCGCAGTGCTCGTGTTCGACGCCGCAGGACTTGCCGTGTTCTGCATCTCAGGCACGGCGAAGGCTTTGAACTACGGTCTCGGACCGCTACCGGCTGCTGCGCTCGGCGTACTCACGGCTGTGGGTGGCGGCATCATGCGTGACGTACTCGCCCAAGATGAGCCGTCAGTGCTTCGGGCAGAGAGTGAGCTGTACGCTCTCCCTGCTATTCTCGGCTCAGCTATCGTTGTGATCATACCTCACCTCCCCATAGAAAGTTCTCTCGCGGCCGGCTTTACCGCAGTCCTCGTATTCGCGCTGCGTCTACTCGCGTTGCGGTTCGGCTGGAGAGCTCCTCGACCCTGGCACACCGCCGACAAGAGTTGAGTATTCAGGTAGCAGAGGGAGGTGCTGTAGACGCCATTGCCTCACACTCCGTGCTCGGTTTTGTGCATCCTTTCAACGACCTGTTCTGTGCCGTCATGGTTTGCCCAATTGCGAAAGGGCCGCGACGGTGAGCGCCTGCAGGCCGGTCTTCAACGAGGGCTCGCGGTCAGGGGCATAGTAGGGCGAATGCGGGCCTGGAACATCCCCGTTTTTCTTCTTATAGAGCGCGGGATCAGTGATGCCAAGAAAGTAATAGCACGAAGGCACACCTGCCCCACCTGGGACGTGTCCGTAGTAAGAAAAATCTTCACTGGCGGTCATCGCCGGGATCTCTTTCACCCGGTCTGCTCCAAAGTGGTGGGTGAGCGCGGCCACGACCTGTTTGGTTGGTTCGGCATCGTTATAGGTCGCCTGGGAGGACTCCATAACTGAGACCTCGGGAGGCTTGGGCGCGTTGGAGGCCGCGGCTTCCGCCTGCGCCACGCGGGTGAGCGCGGAGGAGATGTGTTGAGAGACCTCATCTTTGAAGGTACGAATTGTCAGGTCGAGTTCCGCCTCATCAGGAATGACGTTATAGGTCGTCCCGCATTTGATCGCGCCAACCGTGACAACGGCTATCTCTCCCGGGGTGATCTCGCGTGAGACGATGGTTTGCAGACGCATCACGGTCGCCGAAGCCATCACGACCGGGTCGATACTCTTCTGTGGCGCTGAGCCGTGTCCGCCGACGCCAAAGAGACGAAGGCGCACATTATGTTCCGCTGCTAAGGTGTAGCCAGGATGATAGCCGATGGTTCCTGCTGGCAAGGGGTTGGTATGCTGCGCCAGGGCCACATCCGGTTTCGGGAAACGGGTAAACAGCCCATCCTTGAGCATCGCCTTTGCTCCTTGCATCGTTTCCTCCCCCGGTTGCGCGACGATCATCAGGGTACCAGACCAGGCCTGCTTCCCCTGCGCGAGCAAGCGGGCCGTTCCCACCAGACAACTGGTATGCAGATCATGCCCGCACATGTGTCCGACCGGGACCATCTGCCCATCGGCGTTCTTCACTTTCACGGTGCTGGCATAGGGTAAGCCCGTCTTCTCTTCGATCGGCAGGGCATCCATATCCCCGCGTAGCATGACCGTGGGACCAGGCCCGTTGCGCAGGAGGCCAACCACCCCTGTACCCCCAACGCCGCTGGTGACTTCAAGACCGGCATCTTTGAGACGGGAAGCCACTTTCGCCGAGGTCTGGACCTCCTGCATCGAAAGCTCTGGATGCTCATGCAGGTCGGTATACAACGCTTCAATGTCGGGATAGATGGCATCCAGATTTTTGAGTACGACGGCTTCACGCGATTGCTGTTCGGTTGTCATAGCAGTCTCTCCTTGCTTTGGGTGAACCCACACTCCAGCTTTGGCGTCGCTTTCCTGGTTGCGCACAGCAATGCGCTTCGAATGAGATAGTACATGCTGAAGGTGCGATAAGGAAGATATTCAAGCAAACATGCAGTTTGCTAAAAATCTCTACTGTTTCTTGTTCGTCTCATAAGAAGTATAAGTATCATTTCTTTTTTGTCAAGTAATTGTGCTGCGATAGGCCATTTCAAAGTCGCGCCTGCGGCGCTCACCGGTGGTGTGTAGGTGAAGTTGGCGT
>DASTKE010000279.1:0-5901 GCA_035716105.1 Ktedonobacteraceae bacterium
GTGCGGCAGCCGCTCCCATGCTGACAACCGTTTCGTCGCTCACATAGCGCCGCTCCTGCACACCGGTTGCGCGCTCGATCCAGTTGGCCGGAATATCCAGTCGCTCCTCAAGTTCCGCGTTCGTCACCTGTCGCCCAGGCAGATACCAACCCAGGCCAGCCAGTTTCACCGCAAGCATGTATTACCACCTTCTGGAACCATCTTCTCAGATAAGCTCCCGTACACTAACAAACGTCCATCCACAGCTTCACGCCCTCTTCATACAAACCTCTTGCATATCATACGCTACAATTGCACAATTCGCATGGGGCTTTTGACCTATTTACAGGCACCGGACAGGAATTTCGTATGCAAGAACCGAACAACGGCTGTACCTTCCGTCGATATCAACAGGTGCCAGCTTGCTTGCGCCCTTCGCGCCCTCAAAGAGCATTTCCAGGCTCTGACTGTGAAGCCGCAGCATCTGGACATGTTTAGTGTCACTTTGCTATAGTTATGGAGATTTAGCCCGTTTTCGCGAATAAATTGTGCGAGCCACTAAGGAGACATGATGTCTTCAGCACCCAATACGCCATCAGCCAGCGAGGAACAGAACAATATTGCGCCCGATAGCAAACAGGCGCTCAAATCCAGGCGCTTATTGACGGATTTTCTTGCACCATTGCGGGTACGCGATTTTCGCTTGCTTTTCGGCGGGCAGATGATCTCCACGCTGGGCGACCTGTTCTATGCCATCGCGCTGCCCTGGCTAATGTTGAGCAGCGGACGCACACCACAGGAACTCGGCATCGTGCTGGCCGCATATGGCGTGCCGCGTGTGGGAGCACTCCTGCTCGGTGGTATTTTGAGCGACCATTTACGACCACGCCGGGTCATGTTGCTATCGGATATCGCACGAGCCTTGCTGGTGGGGATACTGGTAGGACTGGTGATAAGCGACCACACAGAGGTCTGGCAACTGTGCGCTATAGCCATTCCACTGGGAGCCTTCACCGGCTTATTTCTCCCCGCCTACTATGCCATGCTGCCGGAAGTGCTAAACGACGACGAATTGCAGGCGGGCAACGCGCTCAACTCGGCCTCCATCCAATTTGCCCTGTTAGTCGGCTCTGGCGCGGCTGGTATCGTTGTGAGCCGCCTGCAATCGGGGTTTGCCTTCACAGTCGACGCGCTTACCTTCGTCGTCTCAGCCGCAACACTCTTCCTCATGCATGGTGGACAAAACGCTGCTCCAACGCTCACTTCTAACAATGCAATACAGGAAAGCACCACCTCGAAAGAGACACAGGAGGAAAGCGCATACTTTCCGCCCAACATAACATTTGGACAGCTTCTACGCACATGGCGACTGCTGCAAGTCGCGTTACTGGTCGTGATCTTCGGCAACTTTCTCTTCAATGGCCTGATCGAGGTCGCCCTGCCAACCCTTGCGCGCAACCAGTTCGCGGCGGGAGCCAGCGGCTATGGCCTCTTGATGGCCGCGTTCGGCGGTGGATCGCTGCTTGGTGGGCTGATCGCTGGCTTGATGGGGCGTGTTCGCCATCGCGGCAAGCTCATGCTCGCGTTGATTATGGCGCTGGCCTGCTGGTACACCTTCATCCCCTTCGTCGGCCTCATTGGCGCAACCCTGCTCATGGGTATCGCAGGCGTCACTAACGGCATCCTCACCGTGCTGGCCTTCACGCTTTTGCAACAACAGGCCCCGCGCCCCCTGCTCGGACGCCTGATGGGGGTGCTGATGGTGGCGACACTCGGCCTCTATCCATTCTCCGTTGCACTGGCAGGCGTCATCTCCACCCATCTCGGCCCCGCGATTCTCTTCCCCATCAGCGGCACCATGATGCTCGCAGCCGCGCTGTTTGGCTGGTTGCAACGAGAGATCAGGAAATTATGAAGGTTGGATTTTCAGATAGCCTACACCCATGAAGGCGAAATTACTTGTCCCTGGCAGGAAAACAGCGTAGTATATAACCACAAGCGATCAGAATCACTTCAAAATACGAAAGGCAATTCATTATGCAATCAACGCCCTCCAACCATAAACAGGTTGTTCAGCACGAGTTTACGCAGCAGGCTCAAGCCTATGCCAGCAATGCATCCATCATCGACCCTGACCGGCTGGGTCGCTTTGTGCGGGCGGTGCATCCCTCGTCCGAGGCACGAGTGCTTGATGTGGCGACCGGCCCGGGCTATGTGGCAATGGCCTTCGCGGAGGTTTGCCGCGAGGTTATTGGACTTGATCTGACCTCCGCGCCGCTTGCCATCGCGGAGGCGACCCGGCAGCAGCGCCAACTAGAAAACCTGCGCTTTCAGATGGGTGATGCCGAACACCTTCCCTTTGGCGAGAGTGAATTTGATGTTGTGACCTGCCGTCTCGCGCTCCACCACGTCGAAGACCCACAACCGGTACTCGCTGAAATGACGCGGGTCTGCCGCACAGGGGGCATCGTCGCCATTGAAGACCTGGTGGTCAGTGAATACCCGGCGCGAGCGGCGTACCAGAACCGTTTCGAGCACCTGCGCGACCTCTCGCATACGCGAGCCCTGCCCATCAGCGAATTGCTGGCGCTCTTTACGGCCAACGGCCTCGAAGTTGAGCATATCTACACTGACCAGCTTACTCAATCCGTCGAAAAATGGCTCGCGAACGCAAAAACATCTGACGACCGGGCCGGAGAGGTCTGGAAGTTGATTGAGCAGGACGAGCATTCCGATCTGAGCGGAACGCATCCATTTCGCCAGGATGGCACCCTGTTCTTTCAGCAGCGCACAGCCACTTTCGTTGGTAGGAAGCTCCCTCCTCGTTCGTGAGCGATTACAAGAAGCTCTGCTATGGTGGTACAGGACTAGCAAATCTGGCGACATGGACTAAAAGGCGCAATGCCGTGATCTCTTATCGAGTGGATATACGCCACGCTCTCCGCAAGCTGCTGCTCTTCGTAAGCAATGATCGCCTCTACCGACTCGCCGCGCTCGTAGGGAGTGCGCCAGTCCTCACCGGCAAGACGAGCTTGAGCTTGCACGAAGCGTAGGACGCTAGCAAGCTGGGCAGCGGTACGAGGTGGGTATGCTGGCCAGTAATCACTGGCTAGCACGCGGATATGCCGGGCCTCTAGCGCCCCAAGCTCGATGGACATGGTTACATCGGGGCAAGCACTGGCAAGAATATCAAAGAGGGCCGGAAAGTCGATGATACCCTGTCCAAGTGGGCAGCGCACAAGGCGATAGCCCTCCCCACTGAGATAGACGCGGTAGTCCTTGAGATGGACGTTTTTGATGTAGGGAGCGACGCGCCTGAAGAAATCCAGCGGCTCCTCCGCCGTAGCCAGGGGATTGCCCGTGTCCAGGGTGATGCCAAAGCGCGGTGAAGCGATAGTTTTGCAGAGCCAGAGCAATTCTTCGGAGGCCAGATCCTGGTGATTCTCTACCGCCAGGTTCACTCCGGCGCGTTCCGCCACAAGTGTTGCCTCTTGCAGTCCTGCCAGCACCTCCTGAAGAAATGGCTGCCAGCGATCAGCTATCAGGCGGCGATCTCCACCAATCTTCGCACCTCCGACCACTGTACGCACAGTGCCAGCACCCACCTGCGCTGCCAACGTAATGGCTTCTGACAGCTTTTCTGAGTCATAGCCACTAGCCGCAATGTTCACGAACAGTAGATGCTTCTGAGCATAGGCCGCGACCGCCGCGCTATCCTCGCGCTCTAAAAGCAAAGGCGGGAATTCCACTCCCGTCAGAGCAGCGGCAAGCGCCTGATCCATCAGTTGCTTCACACTGATCAAAGGGCGTCCAGACGAGGGGTCGATGCCCATGCTGAAAACGGTGCCGTATACTGCGAGGCCAACGCGCATTGTGATCTTCCTTCCCGATGGCGTTAAGAAACATGTATCTGCCAGTTAGAGCTATTCAGCCGTCCAGCCACCGTCGAAGACGAGGGCCGCGCCGGTCATGAAGCTGGATGCGTCCGAGGCCAGAAAGACAATCGCGCCCCCGATCTCCTCCGGCCTGCCCCAGCGCCCTAACGGAATGTGATCGATGAAGAACTTGTTTGCCTCCGGGTTGCTCAGCACAGGCGTGTTCAATTCGGTGGCGAACGGGCCGGGACAGAGCGCGTTAACGGTGATGTTAAAGGTGGCAAACTCCAGCGCCAGCACCTTCGTGAGTTGAAGTACGCCAGCCTTGCTGGAACTGTAGGCGCTGCGCTCAGGCAAAGCGGTCAAGCCCAGCATGGAGGAGAGATTGATGATGCGCCCGGAGCGCTGCTTTTTCATGACGGGAACCACCGCTCGCGCACAGAGAAACGGAGCCTTCAAATTGGTGTTTTGCACCAGATCCCAGCTTGCCTCGTCAAACTCCTCAAGCGGCTTGCGAATATTGATACCAGCATTGTTGATCAGAATATCTATGCGCCCGAATTCCTGCATGACGGCCTGAACCATATCGTCGACCTGCTGCGCCTTCGTCACATCGACGGCAACACCCAGCGTGCGTTTTCCCGTTGCCACGGCAAGGGCAGCGGCGCTCGCCTGTGCCTTCTCCGCCTGCCGACTTGTCACAACCACGCTGGCACCTGCTTCGGCCAGCGCTTTCGCCATCTCATATCCCAATCCCCGATTACCGCCCGTCACGAGAGCAACGCGACCATCCAGCTTAAACACATCTAGCGACATACGATTTCGGCTCCTTTCGTTTCGGCCACCCTGACTGTTGTTCTCCTACAATGACGATGTATGGCGCGCTGCCGCCAGAGGCACGGTCACAGATGGCACATCGGCGACATCGACCCAGCGCCGCTCTCGCGCTGATTGCAACACAGCATCAATCACGGCCTGACAGCGCATTCCATCATAGAAAGTAGGAATGTTGCCTCCCCCATCGAGAATAGATTGGATAAAGGCACATTCCTGGTCATAACGGAAGGTGACGACAGGATCACCAGCACGCGGGTCACGCGGCGAGCCAGGATAGACCAGAAAATCGGGCGGTACGGGCAGCGCCTCCAACTTGCCATCGGGACGCCCCAGCAATACCTCATATGGATGATGCAGGTGATAGATCAAGGTTCCTTCTGTGCCATAAACCTCCAGTTCATCCAGACTATAGCCGCCACGCTCGCGTCCCTTTGCCACCTTGCTCAGATCAAACAAGGCAATAGTTCCCTGCTCAACGCCAACGCCTTCCGCGAATTCGGCGATAAAACAGGCAGCATCCTCCACATCGGCTGGCACCGGCATCCCGTCGCGCCCGGCACGCTGGGGAGCGAAGGTGCGTGTCACACTCACGACGTGGGCAATCGGGCCGATCAAGTCCTGGCAGAAATCGATACGATGCGCGCCCATATCTCCAACCTCACCGGCACCCGCCAGTTCGCGGTGCTGCCGCCAACCGAGGTCGGTTTCCGGCAAGTCCATTAAACGGGCAACGCGCAGGTGACGCGGCAAGCCAATGGTTCCCTGCCCCAGCAGGTGCTTGAGATAGCGCATTCCCGGCACGAAGCGATAGGTAAAGGCGGTCATATGGCGTACACCGGCGCGTTCGGCAGCCTCGTACATCCGCACAGCCTCGGCATAGTTCATGGCAAGCTGCTTCTCCACAAGCACATGCTTGCCAGCAGCAACGGCAGCGAGCGCAATGGGAGCGTGCAGCACGGTGGGTGTGGCGATGACAACGGCATCCACGCCGGGATACTGCAAGAGTTCGTTATAATCCGTAAACGTCTGCTCGACCCCGTATTCCTGGGCGCGCTGGCGCAACAAATCGGGGTTGCTGTCGCAGAGGGCCACAATCTCCGCCAGTGAGGTGAGCCGCAGCCCCGGCAGATGCACATAGCCACTGATACCACCAACTCCGATTACACCTACACCGACTTTTGATGCTGTCATCACGTATCCCTTTCACTGT
>DASTKE010000280.1:0-5150 GCA_035716105.1 Ktedonobacteraceae bacterium
GCTTTCAGCCACACGCATCCACAACACGCTCTACCAGTGAGCCGCGCAGCGGCGCTGATACACCTTACGGGGTAGATTCTACAGGGTCGACGTGATACTCTCTGGCGATTTCGTCGAAGAGTTCGATGGCGTTGGTGCGGCGGTCTTCGACGGTGGTGGGCAGGTCGAGGTGGTAGGTGCCACTGGGCAGGATGCCACAGCCGCCGTATTTGCGCAGCAGCAGGAACTGGGCCAGCACCTCCTCTCCGGCGTGCTCCGGCGGCAGGCGTTGCCACCAGGAGAAGCCGCCAACATCGAGCAATTTGGCGCGGTCGTAGAGCACGTTCGCGCCTCCCACCCAGGCGACTTTGTAGCGCACCGGCTGGCCATCCCGCACAAGCTTCTGTTCCAGGTGCAGTGGATTGGCCGCGTTGTTCACCAGGTGGCGCTGCCAGGGAATCGTTTTGAACTCGAACGGCTCCGGCTGCACCCTACCTTCCCAGAGTTCGATGTGCTGCTGCTGCGGGCGCACGTCGTCGAGATAGCCCAGACCAGTGGCGGCGCAGCCAACGAAACCGCAGTTCTCCTCTTGCAACACGCGCAACATGCGCTCCATGACAGGCGGGTCGAGCAGCACATCATCGTCGAAGTAGTGGACGTAGGGCTCGGAACTCTGCTCCAGCAGGAATTGTCGCTGCTGCGCCATGCCACGACGCGGCAGGTTGCGCAACAACCGAACGGAATGTCCATGCCATGTAAGCGCACGCGTCAGCATCTCGATCTCGATACTGCTCAGATAGGCATCGTCCCCTGGCGTCTGATCGGAGACAACGACGTTGAAGTCGGTGAAGGTCTGACCGAGCAGGCTGGTAAGAACGATGGCCAGCCCTGTCTTGCGTCCGAAGGTTGGAATCAGGACATCAACTAGCGCCACGGTCGATCCCTCCCGCGTTGTTCTCTGGCACGAGGGGCAACGCACCGATGAGCGTTTCGAGCAAGCCCGCCTCGCGTTCGCGGTCGGCGAGCACCGTCTCGTACAGCGCGCCGGTACGCATGGCGACGATATCCCAGGTGAATTCACGTTCGACCCGCTTGCGAGCCGCCCGGCCCATCTGGCGGCACAGTTCCGGCGATGAAAGCAGGTGATCCAGCCGCGCCGCCAGGGCTGCCGGGTCTTTCGGCGGAACGAGGAAGCCAGTCTTGCCGTCCTGAATGGTAAAGGTCAGCCCGCCAACGGCGGAGCCGATCATCGGACGCCCGCACGCTTGCGCTTCCAGGGCTGTCAGGCCAAACGGCTCGTACCAGGGGGTGCTTACCACCACATCCGCCGCGCTGTAGTAGTAGCGCAGCATATTCGGCTCGCGTTTGCCCGTGAAGCGCACGTACTCCGCGACGCCCAGTTCCTCCGCTAAACGCCGCAATGCGCCGATTTCAGGCGTGGAAGTGGCATCCGGTTCCACCGTCTCGCCACCTACTATCATGAGAGCGAGCGACGACGGGGAAACGGGAGGGGCAGCTTCTTTGTACTGCCGCACCAATAAAGCAAGGGCCTGCACAATGTTGGCAATACCTTTGCGCGGCACCAGACGCCCCACGTAGACAATCACCTTTGCCCTGGGGTCAAGCCCGATCTGTTTCCTGGCCTCTCCACTGGGAACGGGCTGGAAAATGGTTGTGTTGACGGCGGAGGGGACGATGGCGACCCTGCGCGGGTCCGCGCCATAATCCTGCACCAGTTCGGCCTGCTCGCATGGACACTGGGCAATCATGCGGTCAACATCGCGCACAATGCCCAGTTCAACCCTGATGCGGTCTCGCGGACTGGTATCAACCTGCTTCTGGTAGCGGCGCTTGGTCTTGCCCATGGCATGAAAAATCTGTACGGCGGGAATGCCCAGGCGAGCTCTCAACTCAGTCGCGACCCAGCCGGACATCCAGAAGTTGCCGTGAATGAGATCGTAACGGGCCTCGTCGCGCTGCATAAATTGCAGGAAGGTGTCGCGGAACTCCGGCATATAGGGCCAGAGTTCGTCCTTCGGCAGCGGCGAAGCCGGGCCAGCGGTCAGGTTGATAACGCGCACACCCGCTGCCCAGTCAACGATTTCCGGCTCTTCCGCGCTGGCCCGGCGTGTAAACACATCAACGGCATAGCCATGACGGGCCAGATGGCGGCTCACCTCATCGACATAGACGTTTTGCCCCCCCGCGTCAACGCCGCCAAGCAGCGCAACGGGGCTGGCATGCTCACTCAAAAACGCAATCCGTGTAAGTCTATCCATTCATTTTTATCCTCTCGTAATGTCATTTCCCTGGTCAAATTACCCCTACTCCGCCCGGCGGGCGCGATAAATCGCGCCCCTACATCGTTACATTTCCCCGGTGGGCGCTCTGTAGGGGCCGATTTATCGCGCCCAGCGCCGATTTATCGGCCTGTGGCTATAGGCCGATAAATCGGCCCCTACGGCCAGGGCGAAGGCGGCGTTCCAGTCGCGTTTGAAACGGTCTATGCCGAAGCGTTCCTGGGCTGCCTCGCGAGCGTTGTTGCCTATGCGCCGGGCCTGCTCCGGGTTATCCAGCAGGGTATGCATGTCGAAAATCAGTTCGTCGATGTTGCAGGAGACATAACCGGTGACGCCATGCTCGATCACGGTGGGAAGCTCGGTGGTTGCCAGCGCGACGACGGGCATACCGAGCGTCATGCCTTCGATGACTGCCAGGGGCAGGCTGGTGTAGCGAATGGGGCTGAACAGGAAACGGTAGTCGGCAACGAGCCGATGCAGATCACGATAGGGAATATCACCGAAGCCGCCAAACTCCTCCGTCTGCATTCCAACGGCGTCGAGGGGAACCGACCCCCGTGCCTGGAGAAAGAGGTCGTAGCCAGCGATGCGCGGGCGCTTCTGCATCCCGTTAATGACGGTAATGCCGCGCTCGATACGCCCGGTATAGCGCGCAGCCGGGTCGATGGCAACGCTGTGCTCTATGACCATCGTAGGAGTGCGCCCGTTGTCCCACATCAGGCGATTGTAGTGGGTGACATGCACCAGCAACACGTTGGGGTCGTCGATGGGATGGCGCGTGTCCACCGCGCTCGGCTTCGGCGTATTGTGCTCAAGGTATATCTTTGGTAGGCGGCGCTGCTCAGGACTTAAGATTTCGTATTGATCTTCAAAGTAGTTTTTTGGCGTCTGGTAGATGATAAGGTCAAGTTTCAGATCGCGCACCTGCTCGACTGGCACCTCGCGCATATACTCCGGCAGGTCGAAGGTGGGGCCGCGCCCGCCGTAGCCCTCCGGCTTGCCGGGTTTCGTGGGCAGGTACCAGTTATGTTCGAGGCGAGCCAGCGCGTTGAGGTAGCTGCCGTGAATATGCCAGATCAGAATATTTAAGCGTTGCAATTGATCGCTCCTTCCAGAAGCAGTTCTTCGGCCTGAGCCAGCACCATTGCTGGAGTAATCCTGCGCATACAGCGATGGTCGATGGGACATTCCCAGTACCCACAGGGACTGCACGCGACCGGCTGCCGGATAATGGGATGACGAACGCGGTTGCGCGCCGCCCAGCGCCGGGGATCGACGGGGCCGAAGAGGGTGATGCTGGGCGTATCAACGGCATTAGCGATATGGGCCGGGCCGGTATCGTTGCTGATAAACAGGTCTAGCTCACCGATCAGCGCGGCCAACCCACCCAGCGAGGTCTTCCCCGCCACGTTCAGCGCTGGTGCGTGCATCCGCGCTATGACATCATGTACGGTCGTAAGCTCGTCAGCATTACCGGTCAAGAGTATTTGCACGCCTAAGCGTTCAACCAGCATATCAGCGAGGGCGGCAAAGTACTCGACGGGCCAGCGACGGGCGGGCGAGCGCGATCCGGTATGAAGGCCAATCCAGGGCCGGTTCGCACGCGGCAATGCGCGTAGAAGTGCCGCCGCCTCGCGTTGATCTTCGGCGAAGAGCGGGAATTCAAGTTCGGGGTAGCCATTGGGACAGCCAAGCAGATAGGCCAGTCCCAGGTTACGAAAGACCTCCGGCCAGTGATCCGGGTAGGGCTGACCGAGCGTCAAGCCTGCTGGCTGCACGTTATCATAGTAGCCGACGGTCACACGCCCGCCAAGCGCAATCGCCAACCGGTCACTGGTCTTGCCGCTGCCGTGCATCTGTATCACTACATCGTAGTGGCAGGCACGCTGCTCCACAATAAACCGCAGCGCCTGTTCAGGAACAAAAGCCACCTCCCGGATGCCGGGATAGCCCACGAACTCCACGAAACGATCAATATAATGCCGGTAGCGCTGTGCGAACGAAGCCGCCCACGGCAGTCCAATCAAGGTGATTTCGGCCTCCGGGAAACCGGCGCGAATGGCCCGCAGTGCTGGTACAGCCAGCAACAGATCGCCCAGGTACAGCGCCCGGAAAATGGCGATGCGCCGCACCGGAAATGCTGGCCGCTGCCACGGCGTGACACGTGTTTCCTCTTCTCTGGCTTCGGGCGCGATCAATCGCGCCCCTACAGGCCGGATGGCAAGCAAATGTTCGCGGTCAATCATGCACTGCCTCCATTCCCTCGCCCCCAGCAGCCACCGCCCCAGGGCGACCCTTGCGGTCGCCCTGCTGGGTCGGGTCGCCCTGCTGGGTCGGGTCGCCCAGGGCGGCCCGACCCTTGCGGTCGCCGTGGGCGGCGTGGGCGTCCTGGGTCTGGTTATCCTGACGACATACAATCCCCATCTCGGCCAGCAGCGTCTCTACCGTTTCGACCACCTCTTCGGGTGGGATTGCGAGGCAGGGCTGGCCGATGGGACACTCGAAGAGGTAACAGGGGTGGCACGGTGTTGGGCGACGTAGCAGCCGGGCGGCGCTGGTGCGCGGTTGCCATTGCTGCTCGTAGTCGGTGCCGGAGAAGAGCACAACTTCGGGCGTTCGCAGGGCGTCCGCGAGGTGCATGGGCAGTGTATCGTTGCAGATGACAAGGGCGGCACGCTCGACCACTGCCGCGTATTCCAGCAACGTAGGGGCGCGATTGATCGCGCCCGCAGGCAGCAGCGTATGGGCATGTTCCTCCGGTATCTGCTCTAGCACCTCCCATACCAGCGTGGCCTCGCGTTCGACGCCTGTGACAAGCACTTGCCAGCCGTGACGGGAGAGCAGGCGCGCTACAGTGCCGAAGTGACGGGC
>DASTKE010000281.1:0-2457 GCA_035716105.1 Ktedonobacteraceae bacterium
ACAGGCTTTTCAAGCACGCTTATCAGGCGGCGAGGCGAAACTGCCTGGACTTTGAGTGTGTCTTCCAGCTCGTTGTCGCTGGTTGATGGCTCTAATGGGGGCCGGGAAGTTGCGTCATCCATAAAAACCTCACAGGAAAAAATAGCTTCGTTGCTCCATCTTTTAGGAATAAGGCACACACGATTACCACGTATATTGAACGTCTCAAATGCATGAGATGTAACTTTGACAGATCTTAACCTGTGTAATAAAGCATATATCACCCAGGCAAGCTGTGAACTAGTTCACAATTCGTTTCCCTTTTCTATGCCCTCTTTAAGAATATCCGGCAGGAATATTTATATCCTTTTTCTTGTGTACGTCTTACTAATGAAGGGCGCTTCATTGGCGGGCGCTATCAATTGCGCCCCTACACTGGCGGACGCGATGAATTGCGCCCCTACATGTACTGCTTGTTCAAAGCACCGGTGTGCGCTATACTGTCTCTACGAATGCCATGCCATAACGTTGAAAGGTGGCCTCCGAAAATGTCAAGAGAGCTGCACCCTGCGACGCCTGAACCCGCAAGCCAGCAGGCCCGAGATCGTGTACTGCCGCCTCGTTTGCTTCCCAGCATCCTGCTCGGAGCGGGCATCACCATTCTGCTCATCTGTATCGAAACGCTGCTCATCTGGCTACGAGAAACATCTCAACATACGCTTCCCCGGACGGCGAACAGTCTGCCCACATTGCTGGTTGCCCTGTTCCATACACCCCTGTTCTTACTGGCTACAATCGCCGAAGTGGTTGTTTTCAGCCTGTTGCTCTGGCTGTTCATTCGACCACGGGCGCTCACAAACTACTTACGCATAGTAAAGAATGCGCAGGAGCCAGATGCACGGCGTTATGTTTCGCTCGCTCTCGCTTCGCCGGAGGTGGGTGCGGCGTCTCATCAGTTTCAGCATACACCAGCCATCAGTAGTACACAGCAGGAACGGCTTCCCGTGCTTGATCTGCTCCAACAGGACGCCCATGTGCTGCTGCTGGGAAACGCGGGTATGGGCAAGTCGATGGCGCTGCACGCATACGCACACCTGAATGCGCAGGATGAGCGGAGACAGCCACGCGCTGGCGAGCGTATTCCGCTTTATGTGCCGCTGCCTCGCTACGCGCACTATCTCAAAACACACCTGCCCGCTTTGCCGGAGGATGGTGAAGCAGCGCCGCCTTCCACTCTGCTGCTCGACTTTTTGCGCCAGAGCGACCTGTCAGGTATGCACGCCCTGCGTTCCTCGCTCAATCGCTTGAGCCAGCGTGGAAATCTGCACCTGCTCTGCGACGGCCTGGACGAGACTGATGTGGATTATCAGCCATTGATTGTCGCCGAACTGGTGGAAATGATGAGGCAGGGCGCGAATCGTATCGTGCTGGCCTGCCATGAGGCGGATTTCCAGGCGCAGCCACTGCTGGCGCAAGCAGTTGACGAAGGTCTGCTATCAACGGCAGTGCTTCACGACCTGGATGCCGGGCAGATGCGTACCTTCGTGGAAACCAGCGTTCGCACTGCCGATACATCCCGCCACTACACTGCCGGCCAGGTGATGCAGGCGATTGAGCGCAGCCGTTTTCGGTACCTGTGTGAGAATACGATGCTGCTCTCCTGTTTGACGGAGATCATTGGCCGTGCAGGCATCGAGCAAGCGCGGCAGATCGATACTCGTGGCCGTTTGCTCCGCGCCTTTGTCACGCAAGAGATCGAACGAGAGCGCGACAACCCGGCATGGCATTCTCAGGCTCCAGAGACGGAACGTGTGATCGATGTTCTGGCGCAGCTTGCCTATGCCGCTCGCTGGACGAGCAATCCGAATGCACTCTCATTGTCCATGACTGGCGGCGATCAGGCTGAGGTGGCGCTGGAGCTACAGGCGTGGTTGGACGAACATCCCGCCCCATACCCATTTGTGCTGTCTGGGACAGAAGACGCGGAACTCACATCTCCACGTTACGACAGTGAAGAGCTGGCACAACTGCTGCAATTCGCCCAGGGCGCTGGATTGATTGATCGCGCCACAGATGGGCTGCTGAGCTTTCGTCACGAGTTGTTAGCGCAGTATTTTACAGCGGAGTATCTCTTTGCCGCCGCTTCCACGCGAGGAACGCCATCGCCACTGCGCGAAGATCTTCTGCTGGCGCTTGAGCTTTGGAGCGGTCCCATAGCGCTCTGGGCTGGACTGCTCGACAATCCTTTTGCTCTCGCGGAACTTATGCTGCGGTCGGGGCGAGTCGGTGGCAAGGGGAATGGGAATACTGCTCGACTTGCTCTGCTTTCATCCCTGACGTTGAGCTTGCTCTGCTGCGGTATAGCGGAGGTGTTGCCTCCTCAAGGCACGGGGAAGCTTGCTCCGGCCTCGCTGCCTGCTGATATTGAAAGAATATTGGCCCAGGTGTTTGCGAATCCAGAGGCACGCGAGGAGTTGG
>DASTKE010000282.1:0-3229 GCA_035716105.1 Ktedonobacteraceae bacterium
GTGCAGCGCTTCACCAGCGCGTCGCCGACGCCGGTGCCAACATTGATCCCCGGCGATGATAAGTTCTTTATCGAGGCCAGTCCACCCTGGGGAACGGTGACGGTGGATGGCCATGCCCTCAAAACGCTCTCTTCTCCTGGATTTGGTAAGCCGCTACAACTCTCTCGCGGGACGCATATCATCGCCTGGCACGCCGATCCTTTTCCACCCGAAGTCTGTAACGTCTACATCCCTTCACTGGTCAGGGAACCATGCCAGTACGAGGGCCAGGGTGGCAGCAATGGTTCTCCCCGCGTTATCTCTTTCTCCGCTACGCTGGGAAATCTTTCACAGAGCCAGCGCACGGCTCTGGTTGCGGTCTCGCAGGCGGTGCTGGCTAAGTTGCAGGCGAGCGAGACGGCCCTGCCGGGTGAGCTGTACGCCCGCTTCCAGCCGCCGCAGTCCGCGACGACCGTGACAGTCAACCAGACCCTGCACGCCACGCTGCACTATCATCTGGATACCGACCCCAACTCAAACCGTTCGTGCAATCCCTATGGCAATTCGGTCTGTAGCTTTAGCTCCTTTGGTAATCAGGGAGATTGTCACCTGTTCTGTACCCTCAATTTTTTTAATTCGTCATCAGCCTCTCGAGGGGAGAATGCTGCCTGGGAGGTCGCTGCCTTTTTCTACCCCACCTGGGATTACTCCACAGCGAGCGGACGGTCCCTGGCGCAGGGGCAGCCAGACGGTACATCCGTCAATAATCTCACGACCGATTACAGTATCTTTCTCAATATTCGCCGGGTAGGACAGACCTGGCAGGTCAGCGCGAATACTGCCGCGTCCAATAACTCTGTTCCCGCGAGCCAATCACAGGCCCAGGCGTGCAGCGCAATTCATAAGCAACTTACCGGCATTCTTGATGGATGTATCACGCTGACCTCGAATAATCCGGCCTGCGCCTCGTTCGAGAATCAGGTGGATGGCAATACCAGCTATACGACGACAGAGGTGGACAAGGTATCCGTGAACTGGAATATCGTTCCGGCCAGAGACCCTGCTCAGGGCTGCGTCGCGGCCATTGTGCCAGCGCATGACACTGTTCCAGCAACCACGCCGCATCCCCAGGTTGCCTACTGTATGTACCGCTTCGGCGTTCTCCTGGCTGCTAATTCCCTCGCGCACCACTACTGGCCCGACCTGCCCGTGGCCGACTCCTATGAGCAGAGCATAGCACAGCAAACTGGAGCCGGCATAGGGTTGTAGATGGCTATACGGTTGAATATTGCACATACAGCACAGGGTGAACATCCTGTGCTGTATGTGCAATATTCAACCAATTTGTCTTCCTAGTTGCTTCCTATACGTACATTTGTTACAATGGTGATACCAAGCATGAGATAGGGCCACCATGCGTGACGTATAAGAGGAAAGGTACGGAAGCCCTGTGTCAAAAGTGTATGCCATTGCGAATCAGAAAGGCGGAGTGGGCAAAACCACCACCGCCATCAACCTTGCTACCTATCTTGCTGCCGCGGGGCGAAAGGTGCTGCTGGTTGACATGGACCCTCAAGCCAATACCACCAGCGGTATCGGCCTGGCGAAAACTGTGCGCCAGAATACTGTCTATGATTTATTAGTCCAGCCGCAGGATAGCATCAGCATCTTCGATGTGATTATGCCGACGCCGCGCCGCGAACTGGTCGTCGCGCCTTGCACGGTCGATCTGGCCGCCGCCGAACTGGAACTGGTGGGCGCGCTGGCTCGCGAAAGCAAGCTGCGCCAGGCGCTTGAGCCGATTCGCCCGCGCTGTGACTATATCCTCATCGACTGCCCGCCCTCGCTGGGCCTGCTGACGGTGAACGCCCTCGTGGCTGCCGACGGTGTGATTATTCCCATTCAATGCGAATATCTCGCCCTTGAGGGTTTAACGCAGTTGCTCGATACCGTTCGCATCGTGAAAAGCAAGTTGAATCCTGACCTCTACGTCGCCGGTGTCGTCCTGACGATGTTTGATCCGCGCACTCGATTGGCAAGCCAGATCGTGCATGAGGTGCGCGCCCATTTCCCTGAAGAGGCTTTTAAGACGATTATCAGCCGCAACGTCCGCTTGAGCGAAGCCCCCAGCTTCGGGCAGGCGATTCTGGATTATGACGCCACGTCCCCTGGAGCGCTTTCCTATAAAGCACTGGCTGAGGAGGTATTAGCTCGTGGCTAAGCACAAGTTCGGTTTGGGGCGAGGTCTGGACGCGCTCATTTCGGGCGCTTCCGACGTGATGGCGGCGCAGCAACCCTCCCGCGTCGATGAGAACGCCATCCTCTTCGCCGCCATTGAGAGTATCATGCCAAATCCACGTCAACCGCGTCGTATTTTTAGCGATGATGACCCCAAATTACTCGAACTGAGCGCCTCGATTAAAGAGCACGGGCTGCTCCAGCCCATCGTAGTCACGCGCCTGGATGCTCCCATTGCTGACTCTGATAATTGGTTCGCGCAGGATACTGCGCCTCACATCTCTGCTCCTGTTGATGCCGGGAATGCCGCTGCCCCTGGCGTCGTCCAGTTTCAAATTATTGCCGGTGAGCGGCGCTGGCGTGCCTCGCGCATGGCCGGTCTGACAAAGGTCCCTGTGTTGATTAAAGAGGTCAGCCCGGTGCAGATGCTTGAACTGGCCTTAATAGAAAATATTCAACGCGCCGATTTAAACCCCATCGAGGAGGCTCTGGCCTACCAGGCGCTGGTGGAAGAGTTTGGCCTGACGCAGGAGATGGTCGCGAAACAGGTGGGCAAAGACCGCTCGACCATCACCAACGCTATTCGCCTGCTGCAACTGGCTCCGAAGGTGCGCGAGAAGCTGCTGGTGCCATCTGAGGTCTTCACTATGGGACACGCACGGGCGCTCGTCGGTATCGAAAGCGAAGAGGAACAGATTCTGGCGATGGAGAAGATCATCGCCCTCAAATTGACCGTGCGGCAGGCGGAGGAATTGGCTGGGAGCCTCAAAGCGCAGGAAAAGGCGCTGGCGCGTAGCGCGCAGGAGCAGGTGGTTCCTGTGCAGCGCCGCTCCGAAGAGTTGGACTCGTTAGAAACACATTTCCGCGATTCGCTGATGGTGAAGGTGGACCTCAAGTGCAATACGAAGGGCAAGGGGACTCTTGTCCTACACTTCAATAATCAGGATGAGCTGGAACGTTTATATAACCGACTGGTTAAAGGTGTTGAGTGAATGTTGTCGCAATACGCACA
>DASTKE010000283.1:0-2741 GCA_035716105.1 Ktedonobacteraceae bacterium
TGCTCTAGAAAGGAGAGATCAAAGCCGAAGAGGTTGTGGTTCTCGATGATATCAGGGTCGCGCTGGCGAATCAGGGCGCAGAGATCGACGATCAAACGCGCCTCGTCCTCCGGCCTCTGGGCCTCAAGCGTGGTGGCAAGACCGCGACTATCGCGCACGGCGACCATGAAGATGCGCCCGCGATGCGGGTCAAGCGCGGTGGTTTCCAGGTCGAACTGGAGCCTGTGCAGGTCGTCATACGTCAAGCCGCGAAAATACACGCGGCCAGTGCGCATCAGGTACTGCTCGACGGGACCGACACGGTAATACTCCGGCAGGTCGTTCAGACTGGTGATCTGCTTTCCCAGGCGGCGCGAGGCACCCGCCAGCAGTGTCCGCTCAAGCGCCCGTCCATCCTGAGCCGAAAGCAGGTAGCGATATGAACCCTCCGCCCCGTCCAGTTCGCGGTAGCTGACATGGGCATTGTTCGCGCCCGTTCGCTGCGCCGGAGCCAGCGCGGAGCCGAGATGCGCCAGATCTGTCAGCGTGGTGGCAAGCAGCCAGGGACGAAAACGCTCCGCCACGCGCACAACCCGGCCCCCACCTCCACCCTCGCGCCGCCAGACGACGGCCAGCCCCGCACGATTGGCCCACACCGAGACAATACCTGGCATGGCGTCCCAGCCAAACAGCCAATCGTCCTCCCGGTGAGTCTGCCCTTCCTGCTTATGTGATTGTGAGGGAGAAGTTGACAAGAAACGCTCCTGCTCAGCTAGAAAACAGAACATGTATTCTAGCCTAAGCATACCACGCGACAGAAATTGAGGCAAGCTCCCCTTTTTTTGCAAAACCCCGATTTTGTTGGTTTTCTAAGTTGAGTTTTATACCCCTTACCCGTTATAATGTATCTAAAAGCTCTTCTGATATGGGGAAGGAGGTCTGGCATTTATTTGTAGCGGCGGTCGTCATCGTAGTTTTTCAAGCAGGGAATTCGCTATCTCATCTGAACTAGCCCACATGAGAGAAAGGATGTTGCTGATGTTTACCATTCACATTCGTCTTCAGTGTTCAGATCGGTCCGAAGTACTTGGTGAGAACAGGCAGGAAGCCGAGGCCACGATTGAAGATGTCATTAGCTGCTCAATGCTCCAACTTTTCGATAGCGTCAATGTCGACGAAATATGTATGACCTCTACAGAGGATGAGCACGAACACCACCCAGAGCCACCCTACGAGTGGTAATAGCAAATAGGAACAGTTGGAGGGACAGAGAGGTTGCGACCGATGATGGACGCAACCTCTCTGTCCCTCCAACTGTTCCGTACTCTATCAAAGTACAATTTCGTCGCCAACGTGCAGCGTGCGCACAGATTCATCTTTTTCAAACACCTTGACGGTTTGCCGACCCATGACACGCCAGCGTCCCTTCTCCGTGCCATCGACCGACGCCTCGACGCGCACAAGCGCGGTATCTTCATCGACGCCGACGATGGTATGACCGGCGGGCAGCGTGGCGAGCAAGCCCTTGAAGACGATGTTGCTGATAAAACCAGCCATGCGGTCAAAGTGTGGGAAGACCACCAGTTGCGGCACGAGGCCGAGCGCGGGATTCCAGGCCGAGTGGCCGCTCTGCACGACCTGTCGCACGGAGATGGTATACGCGCCAAAGGCCATTGCTCCGGCGCTGCACCCGGCCAGCACGGCCCCGTTGTGATAGGCCGACGTAATGATCTCCCAGGCAGTCATATCGCGCATCGACCCGATGATCTGCTGCGGGTCGCCGCCCGAAAAGTAGTAGAAATCCGCGTCACGCAGCAAGGCTAGCTGTTCCGGCTCATCGGCGCTGGCGCGATCAATGATCCTGCTCGGTCGGATATCTTTGACGCCCAGGTTGGCGAAGTGGCGCAGCCCCAGGTCGTTCCAGTAGGCCGGCCCATCGGTCTCGCGCCCGCTGGCTGTCGGCAACAGCACCACCCGTGCATTGGCCGCGCCGCCCAGCGTATCCAGCAGGTAGCTATCGGTCGTGTTCATGGCATCCAAATATTCGCCGGAGCCAACCAGCGCAATCGCCCCCGGCTGCGGGCGAGAACCACTTTCGTTTGTCACACATGTTCTCCTTAGATGTAATTGTTAGGAATGCGATTATGGACCCTGGTATACCTACCAATCACGTATGTGCCGCTTTAGCGAGCACATACGGTCGTTTCATACCGGGATCGGATGATGGTCCAGTTCCATAATCATGTCCTTACATTCTACACCAAATCTGAGGGGATAAGCTGCTCCGTCAGGGCACGACGAAAGGCCTGATAGCGCTGCTGGCCACTGAGCAGGGGAGCGAGCAGTGGCTTGCCATAGTAGTAGGTACACAGATAGATGTCGTGAAATGGCCGCTGGAGGTGCTCCACGGAGGCTGCCGGGTGCAGGTATTTTACCAGGTAGTCCTGCATCTCACTGGCTGGATGCCCCTCGCGCAGCAGCATCACGGCGTTGCACCAGACGCCTTTTTTGTATCTGCATAATCTGGTCAATGTTCATTATTCCTCTTCACGCGGGCGCACGAGCCAGTAGCGACCGCGTTCGCGCATCATGATCTGCTCGTCGATCAGGTGGCGGCGCAGGGTTGCCGCGTCGTCGTGAAATTGCTTCAGAAGGGTGTTGACTTCCTGCTCGCTGTAGAGACGGCCCCACTCGAACGAGCGCGCCAGTTCTTCGAGCACGTAGAGCAGTTTGGTATGCTGCGTGGGAATGCTGAGCAGGCG
>DASTKE010000284.1:0-7143 GCA_035716105.1 Ktedonobacteraceae bacterium
AAGGAGAGCACGAATTCACGGTACCGCCCCTGGCGCTTCCCAAACGGACTCATCTTCCCGCTATCGAGGTACTCTCGCAGTATGCTTCGGTCGCCCTGTTTCTTGAGCGGGCGCTGGCGATCAAGCCAGACCTGGTCATCACCAGAGCAAACATACAAGCAATTGCGACTATCTGCGTGCGTCTGGATGGCCTGCCACTCGCTATTGAACTGGCGGCCGCTCGCGTGAAACTGCTGCCGCCAGCAGCCCTGCTCCAGCAGTTAACGCACCGGTTCGAACTGCTGACTGGCGGGGCGCGCAATGCGCCGGAGCGCCAGCAGACCATGCGGAACACAGTTGCCTGGAGCTACAACCTGTTAGACGAGGCGGAACAACGGCTCTTCCGGCTGCTCTCGGTCTTTGTCGGCGGCTCTACCCTGGAAGCGATAGCAGCCGTCAGCAGCACGGTGACAGGTGGAACTGGCTCTCTGTTAGATGCGCTGGCCTCGCTCATCGATAAAAGCTGGCTGCAACAGAGCGGGCAGGAAGAAGAGGAAGCCCGATTCGTGATGCTGGAGACCATTCGCGAATACGGCCTGGAGATGCTTGCCAGCACCGAGGAAATAGGGGTCGCCAGGCAAGCACATGCCACCTACTACCTGGCGCTGGCAGAGGCGGCTGAACCGGAGTATGCAGGATCGCGGCAAGCCGCCTGGTTGGAACGCCTGGAGAGGGAACATGATAACCTGCGAGCGGTTATGCTGTGGACGTTAGAGCGGGTGAGGGCCGAGGAAGTTACATTCCGTAAAGAGCTGGGGTTGCGCCTGGGAGGAGCCTTACGCAGATTCTGGATCGTGCAAGGTCATTGGAGCGAGGGCCAACTCTTCCTGGAACGGGCATTGACGGACAGTGAGGAAGTCGAGGCATCGGTTCGTGCAAACGCGCTCATCGCACTCGCAAACCTGGTGGGTCAGGATGACTATGAGCGTGCAGAAGCTATGTGCCAGAAATGCCTGCTCTTGTGCCGGGAACTGGGATATCAACCCGGCATCGCTTATATCCTCTACCTGTTAGCATGGGCCGCCAGGGATAGAGAGGACTACGCGGCGGAACGATCTTTCGCAGGAGAAGCGTTGGCTCTCTTCAGACAATTAGGAGACCAGGAGAGCATCGCCTGGTCGCTCTTTGCCCTGGCATCAGCAGACATCATTCAAAGAGAATACAGCAGCGCTTATCCTTTGATCGCAGAGAGTCAGGCGCTGTTCAGAGAGCAGAACAATAGGAGTGGTGTTGCCTGGTCACTTTATCAGCTAGCAAGGGCATACCTGGAGTCTGAGGGGTATTCTGCGACGATGCAAGCTGCGCTGGAGGAAAGTCTGGCGCTCTGGAAGGAGTTGGGCGACCCAAGAGGAACGGCTTTAACGCTCTGCCTGTCTGGACAGGCAGCCCTCATTCAAGGCAACACTGAACTGGCACGCTCCCAGATTGAAGAGGGTCTACACATTTGTAGAGAGATAAAGGATCAACAGGGTACCGCTCTGGCGCTCATTCTGTCAGGGCAAGTCCATGCTCTGCAAGGCGAGGAGATAACAGCATATCACCTGTACGAAGAGAGCCTGGCGCTTGCCAGGGAAACGAAACAGAGATGGATCATAGCGGCCTGCCTGGAAGGACTGGCAATGATGCTTGCGAGATGGAGTGAACTCGTGCGGGCAACCCGGCTATGGGGGAAAGCGGAGGCGCTGAGAGATGCGGTTCATGTTCCTATTCCACCTATCGAATATCTAGACTATGAGTCCTCGCTCGCGCCTGTACGCGAGCGACTAGGGGAGAAAGCTTTCGCCGCCGCCTGGGCAGAAGGACAAACGATGACGCTTGAACGGGTTCTCTCTGCCAGAGGCGAGGAGACGATCTCATCAACTCCGATGAGAGCAGAAACTCCTCCATTACCAACCTATCCCGCGGGGCTGACAGCGCGCGAGGTACAGGTGCTGCGCCTGGTGGTGCAGGGTCTGACCAACACGGAGATAGCTGAGACGTTAGGTCTCAGCGAGAAAACGATTGCTCATCACCTGACCCACATTTTCAATAAGACCACCACAGAGAACCGGGCCGCCGCCGTGGCCTTTGCCTTCCGCCACGGTCTGGCCTGATATCCCTCTTCACCCGCCGACCATTCAGTCTCTCCTCCGGCTGAATGGGCATTTCTTCGCATAGCAGGAATTCCTGCCCTCCTCAAATGCCTGCCTGGGTTCAGAGATTCTTCCGATGTATTGGATGGCTCAAAACGTGTACATTTCCATCACCAGGTGAAATACTTGTCTGCCTGTGTGCTGCCCTCACCGCGGGAGTCCTTCATGCACAGAGGAGCATTGACAGGAGGGAAATGTATCTATGCCAAAGCGACCACAGATAGGAATGGGCGTCCTCATCACCAAAGACGACCGGGTATTGCTGATAAAACGCGAGAACGCGCACGGAGACGCACCATGGTCAACACCTGGAAAACACCTGAAGTATGGAGAGATGCTGGAGGAGTGCGCCATCCGAGAGACGCTGGAAGAGACAGGCGTGATCATTGCCGATGTCACGTTTCTCGCAATCACTAATAATGTGTTTGAGGCACGCAAAGAGCATACTTCCGATCATGCAAGCCACGCCGTGTCAAGGAAAGCGAAGCAGCGGTTCTGCGTCCTTTGAGGGGAAACAGGATATCCCCGAAAGGACGCAGAAGCGAAGCGGCTTGACACGACGTGGCATAATCTACTCCACCATGCTCACTCGTCAGACTGGCACCTGTCCCAAAAAGGATAGTTCAACCCTCTTTCTTAGTGATGATCATAGATAGTGGTCATGACGATAACGTCTCATATCACATGAAAAGGAGCAATAGCGTGAAAATAGTCATTTTTGGAGCCAATGGCGCGACAGGGCGAGTCTTGACGAAACAGGCACTGGCTGGAGGACATACAGTGACGGCAGTCACCCGCCACCCGGAAGCCTTCCCTCTCCAGCACGAACGTTTGCGAGTGATGCGCGCAGATGTGTTCGATCTCTCATCGGTGGAACAGGCGGTAGCCGGGCAGGATGCTGTGCTTTCTACCCTCGGTGTCCCCTTCAGTCGCAAACCGATTGCCGTCTATTCAGAGGGCATGGCCAATATTGTGCAAGCCATGAATCACTATGGCGTTCGTCGCGTTGTTTGTGTGAGTTCAAGCGCTGCTGGCACCAACCACGATACCGGGGCAGGTTTCATCTTTGACAAAATTTTGCAACCGATTGTGATGTCCACAATTGGGAAGACGACCTACGCAGATATGAAACAGATGGAAACGTTGTTGAGGAAGAGCGACCTTGACTGGACGGTCGTCCGACCCTCTGGTCTCTTTGAGACAGAAGCCCTCACTGACTATCGAGTGGCTGAAGACCACATACGCCGGCAATTTACCTCCAGGGAAGATCTGGCGGACTGCATGCTCCAACAGCTCGCCTCCGACCAGTATTCACGTAAGGTTATCGCAGTGGCAACGTTCTCGGCGCAGCCCAGCATGATGAAGTTTATGTTCCAGG
This sequence comes from Ktedonobacteraceae bacterium, assembly GCA_035716105.1. Taxonomy (GTDB): domain Bacteria; phylum Chloroflexota; class Ktedonobacteria; order Ktedonobacterales; family Ktedonobacteraceae; genus CADDYT01. The sequence continues at coordinate 3,550 of DASTKE010000284.1, forward strand.
AGGCGTTCAAGGAGCCTGGCAAAAGCTGAGAAAAAGGAAAAATCAGACGGGAGAACTGTCCCAAAAAGGACAGCCCAACCCTCTTTCTTTGTGATGATAGAATACAATGGTCATGCCAACAACATACCAACTTATATAGAGGAAGAAAGAACTCATGGCAAAAACAGACAAGGCTCCGGTGTATGTCCGGGTAGGAAATGTTCTGACAACGGCCCTGCTGCGTGCGGGCTTCAAATTCAATGGCCTGGGTCTCAAGGACCATCCCAGCTATTTGCTCACAGTGCGCGGGCGCAAAAGCGGGCAGCCGCGTACCCTCCCAATTGTGATTATTGAGCAGAGGGGACAACGGTACCTGAACTCCCCGTTTGGAATGGTCAACTGGGTGCGCAATCTCCAGTCAGCGGGAGAGGCCACCCTCACACGCGGGCGGCGTTCTGAAACGGTCACGGCAAGACAACTGCCTCCCAGAGAAGCAGCTCTCGTTTTGCGAGAAGATATCAAGAACGGCAATCCCTTTGGTCGCAACTTTGGCGTGACCGCGGAATCTTCACTTGAAGAGTTTGAGCGTACAGTGCTCACTCATCCAATCTTCTTGCTGGAAAAGAAAGAGCACTATGGAAGAGCCATTTGAAACCCATCGATCGTACCTCTTTGCCATCGCCTACCGCATGCTTGGCAGTGCGATGGATTCCGAGGATATGGTGCAGGAGACCTATATACGGTATCAGGCTGCGCAGCCTGATACCATTCACTCGCTCAAAGCGTATCTCACCACGATCATCACACGCCTGTGCATGGATCAGCTTGATTTAGCACGCAGGAAGCGAGAACTTTACGTGGGTCCCTGGCTACCGGAGCCGATCCTTACGACAGAGACGCCCGAAACAGCCGATCCTGAGAAGCGTGTCGAGATGGAGGAATCGATCTCTCTGGCGTTTCTGGTCCTGTTGGAGCAGCTCCAACCGTTCGAGCGAGCGGTCTTCCTCCTGCGCGAAGTCTTCGAGTACGAGTTTGCCGAGATTGCGGCCATGCTCGGCAAGAGTGAAGCCGCCTGTCGCCGCTCGTTCAGCCGGGCGAAGCCCCATCTGCGTGAGCACCGGCCACGCTTCCCCGCCTCTCGCGAAACCCAGCGACAGTTACTCAATGGGTATTTCCAGGCGGTGCAGACGGGTGAGATGACCCCCTTGACAAACTTGCTCTCAGAAAATGTGGTTCTGTGGGCTGATGGTGGTGGAAAAATCAAACAGGCCGCGCTTCGCCCGATTCGTGGGCGTGATGCTGTAGCACGCTTTAGCCTGGGAACGAGGCGCTTTTGGCCGGAGAACTCTCGTGTCGAGCTAGAGGAAGTCAACGGTCAAGCCGCCCTGATCGTCCGCACTGGCGATCACGTCTTCTCCGTCCTGACCATTGATGTGGAGCAAGGGCAGATTCAGGCGATTCGGATCATTGCCAACCCGGACAAACTCGCACGGGTCTGAAGAGAAAATTGAAATAGCGTCAGACCTCTAGCAGGGTCTCTGAGAGGTCTGACAAAGGGCAGGAGGTCTCCCCGAAACATCGAGTCCCGCCCATAAGACATTACGGGAGAGGTTACATCTGTGATAAAATATGGTTAAACAAGCGTATTTTAGGATGGCCACGTAGATGAAGGTTCGAGAAGTCATCAGGCTTATTGAGGCCGACGGTTGGTATCAGGTAAAAATGGTTGGCAGTCATCGACAGTATAAACATGCCGAGAAATTGGGGCGTGTTACAGTTGCCGGGCATCCAAACGATGATGTCCATCCAAAAACACTAACAAGCATTTTCAGACAAGCGCAAATACGCAGACGATAACGCAGGCAAGCGCAGAGAGGTGAAATATGTACAAATTTCTCATCATCATAGAAGAAGGAAAACGCAATTATAGCGCATATGCTCCCGACCTACCTGGATGTGTAGCGACAGGGAAAACGCTGGAAGAGGTTAAGGCCAATATGCGCGGAGCCATTGCTATGCATCTTGAAGGTATGATCGAGGACCACGAACCTATTCCCACGCCCCAAACTACGGCAGACTACCTGGAAATTCCTTCACCCGGTTCTGCCGCTTAAACCACTCTTCATCCCTCTTTAGGCATAGAGCCTATCAATAGCTCACAAACATTGTTTTTTAGCGGAATTTCCGGTATACTCCTTTATAGCGTCGGTTCGTTGGTTACTCAATTTTGTGAGGAACCACGACGGAACGCTAAGAGGCTCCGTTGACTCCCAACTGTCTAGAGCTTATGCCAGCAGTTGCAACGGATGCATTAAGCGATAGCTCTATTATTGAAAGATGTAACGGGCCATTTGGAAAATGTGCCTGTTACAAGAGCGAAAAGGAGTGTCCGTAATGGCTCGTGTCCAGTTTATCCACGTCTACAAGCGCTTCAACAAGGTCGAGGTCGTACATGATATCAACCTCGACATCAAGGACAAAGAGTTCCTGGTGCTGGTAGGCCCGTCCGGGTGCGGCAAGAGCACCTGTCTGCGTATGGTGGCAGGATTGGAAGACCTCAGCGAGGGCGAAATTATGATTGGCGACAGGGTTGTCAACGGAGTGCCGCCGAAGGATCGCGACATCGCAATGGTCTTCCAGAACTACGCCCTCTATCCCCACATGACCGTCTACGACAACATCGCCTTCGGCCTCAAACTGCGCCACTTCCCCAAAGACCAGATCAAGAAGCGCGTGGAAGAGGCAGGCGAAATTCTGGGCCTGCAACAACTGCTGAAGCGCAAACCCAAAGAGCTTTCCGGTGGACAGCGCCAGCGCGTCGCCCTCGGTCGCGCCATCGTGCGTGAGCCGCAGGTCTTCCTGATGGATGAGCCGCTGTCAAACCTGGACGCCAAGCTGCGCGTCGAGACCCGCGCCAACATCACCAAGCTGCACCAGCGCATCCAGACCACCGTTATCTATGTGACGCATGACCAGGTCGAGGCTATGACGATGGGCAGCCGCATCGCTGTTCTCAATGGGGGCATCATCCAGCAGCTCGGCACCCCGACCGAACTGTACGACCATCCCACAAACCTGTTCGTAGCTGGTTTCATCGGCTCTCCATCGATGAACTTCTTCCCCGGGGCCAAAGTCACCACCGAGGGTGCTGCCACCTATATTACTCTGGGAGACGTTGGCCGGGTCGAGATACCCGCACTGTACGCGGAGCAGGCAAGGGCCGCGGCAGACAAAAACCTGACCTTCGGCGTCCGCCCGCAGGACATGGAAGATGTCTCCCTCGTTCCAGAGGAAAACCGCAAAGGTTCAATCGAGGCCGTTGTAGATGTGGTTGAGAACCTGGGCAGCGAGCTGCAAATCTACGCCACGGCGGCAGGCAAGCAGATCATCGCCACGCTCAGCCCCAACTCCAGCGTGACCACCGGCAGCAGGGTCAGCCTGCACGTCGATAACGAGCGCATCCACCTCTTCGACACCGACACTGGCCTTGCCCTCTTCTAAAGTTTGCAAACGGCTTGACAACAAGAGAGCAGAAGCACTGCCATTGGCAGTGCTTCTGCTCTCTTGTTGTCAAGCCGATTGCAAACAACCTTTGTGAGCCGCACAGCGGAGACA
>DASTKE010000285.1:0-6562 GCA_035716105.1 Ktedonobacteraceae bacterium
GGTTCAATTATACCCACCATCAGGGGAAAATTCAAGAGATTTTTACTCACCTATGCCAGAAGCATATCTCTTCCCTTCTTTGCGCTTCTAGAATCTGCTATGCTCTGATACAGACATCATTTCGATGAGAAATACGGCAAAGCGGAAAGGAGTTCTGCAATGAAGGTCGCGGCCATTTATGATATTCACGGGAATCTTCCGGCATTAGAAGCCGTTCTTGCGGCGATAGATCAGGCGCTTCCTGACCTGATTGTAGTCGGGGGCGATATCGTCTCAGGCCCGATGCCACGAGCAGTACTGGAACGCCTGATGACCCGTGGCAACCAGGTACGTTTCATTCGTGGCAACGCGGACCGGGAAGTGGTGGCCGCGTTCGATGGACTACCGCTCCCCGCGAATCTGCCGGAAGAAGTGCGCGAGGTGACAACCTGGACGGCGCATCAATTAGAGCGCAGCCACAGGGACTTTCTCGCGGGACTGCCCGAACAGGTTTCGCTCAATATCGATGGCCTGGGTGACGTATTGTTCTGTCACGGCTCTCCTCGCAGCGATGAAGAGATGATGCTTGTCACCACACCAGAGGCGCGTTTGCGAGAAATGATAGCTGCTGTCAGGCAAGATGTGGTTGTCTGCGGACACACGCACATGCAGTTTGACCGCCGGATTGATGGCACGCGAGTCATTAACGCTGGCAGCGTGGGTATGCCCTATGGCGAACCAGGGGCCTACTGGCTGCTGCTTGGGCCTAAAGTTGCGCCACAACGCACGCTCTATGACCTGGAACAGGCCGCAGCGAGCATCCGTGCCACCAGCTACCCGCTCACGCAAGATTTTGCCGACAACAACGTCATCAATCCAGCATCAGAGGCCGAGGCCCTCTCGGTGTTTGAGCAAATAGCAGCACAAAGCTAGCATTTTTCTTGAGGATTCTTTCTCAGAAAATCCGTGATGACAGTGCAGCTAGATGAATGGGGAAGTGAGGAATGAATCATCCGATCAAGCGCCTGTTTCTGGATGTAACGGGTGTGCGCCTGAGCCACCCAACTCCCGTGACCAGCAGGCAGAGCAGAGCGCCGGTGAGCAGGGCGAGAGAAGGGCCGTAGAGACCTGCCAGCCAGCCCATGAGCAGGTAGCCGAGGGGGAGGCTGCCGTCGAAGAAGACCACCTGCACGCTCATGACGCGCCCGCGCAGGTGGTCCGGGGCGACCGTCTGCAGCGTGGTGGTGGCCTGCGCGGCAAAGGCCATCTCCATGAAGCCAACGCTGGCAATCAGCGCCAGTGACAGAAGATAGAGGCGCGAGACGGCAAAACCTGCCTCCAATACCGCAAAGAGCAGCGTGCCGAGCAGTACACCGCGCATCGTTGGCTTCTGATTGCTCCATGCCAGCCACAGTGCCGCGAGCAGTGCGCCCATGGCGGAGGCGGCGGAGAGAAAGCCAAAGCCCGTTGCTCCGGCGTGCAGCACATCTGTGGCGAAGAGCGGCAACACAACGTTGAAGTTGGAGCCGAAGAGCAACACCAGGCCCACCACCAGGATCACCAGCAGTACCGCGGGCGTGTTCCAGACATAGGCCACGCCTTCGCGCAGGCTCTGCCAGGTATTCTGCCGCTCGCCCCCATTGCGGTGTTGAAGCGGCTGGGCGTGCAGTTCGTGAGAGTTGATCAACGTCAGAGCCACGATCACTGTGAGAAAGCTGAGCGCGTTGAGCAGGAAGAGCAGGCTGACACCACTGGCGGCAATGATGATGCCTCCCAGGCCAGGACCCACGATGCCAGAGAGTGTAGAGAGCGAGGAGTTCAAGGCAATAGCGTTGGGCAAGTCCTCGCGTCCGACCATCTCGACGACAAAGGCACGGCTGGCTGGCCTGCCCAGGCTGTTTGTGAGTCCCAGCAGCAGCGCCAGCACATACAGGTGCCAGAGCTGAATGGTGCCGGTGGCAATGAGCACCCAGAGCAGAAACGCCTGCACCATAGCCGCCGATTGGGTCACAAGCAAGACGCGCCGTTTGGGCCAGCGGTCGGCAAAGACCCCCGCGAAGAGCGAGAAGAGCAGGATCGGCAGCGATTGCAACGCGCCCAACAAACCAAGCTGCAAGGCACTATGGGTCAGTTCCAGCACCAGCCAGAATTGCCCAATATTTTGCATCGAGGTACCCATGTACGAGACCATCTGACCGAACCAGTACAGACGATAATTGCGATGCCGTAATGAGGTAAATGCACGCAGCAAGCTCTGTCTTCCTTTCTGCTTTATGAAGGGGGTTAGATAGAAAGTATAGCGAGAACGAGAGAAAAAAACAACAAAAGAAGAAAGCTAATGGAGGCCGGAAGATGGCGTCGACGCCATCCTCCGGCCTCCATTAGCTTTCTTCTTCGGTTGTTTTTTTCTCGATGGGTATTATGAAAACAGAAATCGATAATCTTGTGATCGCCCGGTGAGATGGATGGGTGCCATCCGGGTGCAGGGGTTGGAGAAAACTGTATGATTACGGCTGATATACTTTTATCTTTGCTTGCCGCTCTAGGAAAGGATGAGGTGCAACTGAACGAAGTACGTGCGAGCGCATTGCAACTCTGCCTCTCGCTGCTTTCTACCGATCTGATAGACGCGGAAGTCACAGGGACGACGCCTTCCGAGGCTATCGAACGGGAGCGGGAGCGCATTGCGCGTGATATTCACGATGGAGCGGCGCAGCGCATCGCTTCCGTGTTGCCACGGCTGGCGTATATTACGCGGTTGCTTGAGCGCGAGAAGGGTGGTTTGACGGGGGTGGTAGGGGAGACAGGAGAGACAGGAAGGCAGGTTATGCAGCGCGAGCTTGGGCGGGCCTGCAAGGTGCTGGAAGAGGGATTGGATGAGCTGCAGCACAGCATCTCCGCGCTTTTGCCGCCGCAATTGGAGCAGCAGAACTTCGATGTGGCGCTGCGGGCGCTGCTGGATGACCTGGCCTTCAATGAGCCAGGTGTAGAGGTTGTGTATGATGGCGATGTTCCCGCGCCGGTGCCGCCCGCGCTCGAAGTTCACATCTTCCGTTTCGTGCAGGAGGCGCTGAACAATGCACGCAAACATGCTCGCGCCACCCGCGTCTCCGTGAGTATTCGCCTGCTGACCGGTCTGCTGGTGGTCGAGGTACATGACAATGGTGTAGGCTTCGACCCGCGACAGGCGGTAAGAACGGGCGTTGGGGCTGGTATAAGCGCTGGTGTAACCACTGGTGCGGGTGATGGGAAAGCAATGGGTGTGAGAGATAGGGCAGAAACAGGGAAAAAAAGCCTGCATTTTGGCTTGCGCGAGATGCGAGAACGCATTACGCAGGCCGGGGGACGCTGGGAAGTGCGCAGCACGCCAGGGACGGGGACGCTTGTGAAGGCCGTGTTGCCTGTGTCGAAGTCCGCCATCGTGCTGACCAGCCGGGAGCGCGAGGTGCTGAGGCTGCTCGTAGAGGGGCTAACCAACCGCGCTATCGCCGAAAAGCTCTCCGTCAGCATCGAGACGGTGAAGTCGCATGTGCATCATATCATGCAAAAGATGGGGGTCAGAGATCGCACGCAGGCCGCGGTTGTCGCCACAAAACTGCGTTTGCTCTAGCATTCGGGGGACTATGTTTCCATTACTGATTGGTTTCCAGCAGACATTCGTCATATAACACTTGCCTGATGGCTGCAAATTCATCCATAATAGATATGGTTTGCTATTCTTGTGTGACTGAGGGCTATTCTGAAACCTGGGGATAGGTTTGGATGATGGGCATGACGGGCGTGGTGGGGATGGAATAGCGAAAGGACCATTGTGAAATGGCTCGAAACGGGCAGGGAAAACCGAATGATATTCTGAAGCGCGAGCGTTTGCTGCGTGGTTGGACGCAGGGAGAGCTTGCGGGCCGCATCGGCACCGATGGCTATACGGTCAATCGCTGGGAACGCGGGCGAGCATTACCCGGCCCTTACTTTCGCCGCCAACTCTGCGAGATGTTTGGAAAAAATGTCGAGGAACTGGGATTGCTCAGCGAGACACTCCAAACGGGGGCTGCTGAACCATCCTTTCCTGTCATCTGGCTGATGCCCTACCGGCGCAACCTGTTTTTTGCGGGCCGCGAAGCGCTGCTTTCAGCGCTCAACCAGTCCTTTCGCACGAAAATGGGGCAGGCGCAGGCCATCAGCGGGTTGGGAGGCATTGGCAAGACGCAGACCGCGATTGAATACGCCTACCGCTATCATCAGGAGTATGCAGCGGTGCTCTGGCTGGGAGCAGATTCTCGAACCGCGTTGCTGGCGAATTTTACGCAGTTGGCGAAAGTCTTAAACCTCGTCGAGCAGCACGAGAAGGATCAGCAGATGCTGGTCGCTGCCGTCAAGCGCTGGCTGCAGGAGCACCCGCGCTGGCTGCTGGTGCTGGATAACGTCGAAGACCTGGAGAGGGCAAACGATTTCATTCCCACGCTTCACGGCGGAAACGTGCTGATGACGACGCGAGTGCAGTCTACCGGCGCTGCGGCGCATTCCATCGAGCTTGAGCGCATGACGCCTGAAGAGGGGGCGCTGTTCCTGCTGCACCGGGCTAAAATTGTCGCCGCCGACCTCACGCTTGAACAGGCTCCCGACGCGGAGTTACGTGCCTCCGGGGAACTGTCCCGGTTGATGGATGGTCTTCCGCTGGCTCTCGATCAGGCCGCGGCCTATATCGAGGAGACTGGATGCGGCGCGGCCCGGTACCTGGAACACTATCGTTCCAGCAGTGGGCGTGCCGGTATGCTCGCGCTGCGCGGCTCCTCGGCGGATCATCCCGCTTCCGTCGCCACTACCTGGTCGCTCTCGTTTGAAAAGGTTTCTCAGAGCAATGCTGCCGCGGCTGAAGTGCTGCAATATTGCGCCTTCCTGCACGCGGACGATATTCCCGAAGAGCTTTTCAGCGGGAAAGCGACTGATCTGGAGACAGACCCGCGTCAGGTGATCGCTGACAGTTTGCGCTTCGACGCCATTAGCAGCGAGTTGCGCAAATACTCTCTTATCCGCCGCCATCCAGAGAGCAGCACGCTAAGCATGCACCGGCTTGTGCAGGTGATCCTGCGGGAAAGTATGGAGCCAGAGACGCGGCGGCAGCGGGTAGAACAGCTTGTGAGTACCCTTAACCGCCTCTTTCCGCGCACGGAGGTCGAGTTTTCATCCTGGGAGCATTGCCAGCGCTATCTCATGCATATTCTTGAGTGCGCGCCCTTCATAGAGGAAATGCGCATCGTCACACCGGAAGCTGGACACCTGCTCAATCGGACGGCCATATACCTGCACGAACACGCGGAGTATGAGCAGGCTGAGCATCTCTACCGGCAAGCGCTGGATATACGTATAGCGGCACTGGGAGCCGAGCATCCTGACGTAGCCGAAACGCTCGACTGGTTGGCCTCGCTGTATGAATACCGCTGGCAGGACGCCGAACCATTTTACCAGCGCGCCCTGGAAATTCGCCTGCAAAGCCTGGGGACGACGCATCCCGATGTCGCGGAAAGCCTGAATAACCTGGCGCTCTTTTATCAGAAGAGAAGCCAGTTGAGGCGCGCTGAGGCGCTCTATCTGCAAGCGGTGGAGATACTGGAGCAGCCAGCGGGTCAGGAAGATGTGCGTATCGCCCGGCTTCTCAGCAATCTGGCCGCGCTCTACCATGAGCAGGGACGCTACGCCGAGGCCGAGGTGGCATACCGGCGCTCCCTGGCGATATGCGAACGCACGCTTGGCCCGGATCACTATCTCGTCTCCATCAGTCTCAGATTGTTGGGTGTACTCTATCATGAAAAGGGCAACTACGCCCAGGCGGAAGCCTTTCACCGGCGCGGCCTGGCGCTGCGCGAGCAGTCGCTCGGCCCGCATCACCCCTATGTTGCCGCTTGCCTCTCCGACCTGGCCGCGCTCTACCTCGATCAAGGCAGATACGCTCAGTCCGAAGCCTTATACCAGCGGGCATTGAGCATTCGTGAGCAGTCGCTTGGCCCGCACAATCCCTACGTTGCCAGAACATTGCGCGGCATGGCGGAGCTGGCGGTAGCGCAAGAGAAGCTGCTGCAAGCGGAGCATCTTTTCAACCGTGCGCTCTCTATCTGGGAGCATTCGCCCGACCCGGCGGGGCTGGACGTGGCATATACGCTCAATAGCTTCGCGACCTTGTTGCGCCTGCAAGGAAAGTACAGCCAGGCGGAGGAGGTCGCTACACGGGCGCTGGATATTCGCACGCGAACACTGGGCAAAAAGCATCTCCACGTGGCTCAGAGCCTCAATACCCTGGCAGCTATCTACCATGCTCAGGGCAGAAACGCCGAGGCAGCGGCTTTTTACAAACATGCGTTCACCATTGCCCGGCAGGTAGCGGGGACAGAACACCCCTATGCAGTCGCCAGCCTTCAGGGACTGGCGAATGTGTACCGCTCCCAGGGCCGATTTGAGCAGGCAGAATTGCTCCACTGGCAGACACCGACGGACGAACGCTTGCCCAATGAAGTGGAGTAACATCAACCGCTCTCCATCCTCGCCAGTCGTAGGGGCGATGCCTTGTGCTCGCCCGCGCCCGTGATGG
>DASTKE010000286.1:0-2048 GCA_035716105.1 Ktedonobacteraceae bacterium
TACCTGGCGGAGTATGATTATCCAGCCTTACTCGTGGACGTTCGGTGGAACCGCGGCGGACACGTTTCTCCTCTACTATTGGAGAAACTGGCAAGGCGCCGCATCGGCTATGATTTCTCGCGCTGGGGCCAATCAGAACCCTATCCTCCAGAGTCGCCACGCGGCCCCATGGTCACCCTGACCAATGAGCATGCAGGCTCGGATGGCGATATCTTCAGCCACAGTTTCAAGCTCATGGGGCTGGGGCCATTAATCGGCAAGCGCACCTGGGGTGGCGTCATCGGTATCAACCCCCATCATAGACTGGTTGATGGCACCCTGACTACCCAACCAGAAGCGGCTTTCTGGTTCAAGGACGTAGGATGGGAAGTAGAAAACTACGGCACCGACCCCGACATCGAGGTCGATATCGCCCCGCAAGATTTCGTCCACCATATTGATCCCCAACTGCAACGCGCGATTGAAGAGGCCCTGCACCAGATCGAGTTACGCCCCGCCCTGGCCCCAACGCCAGGCGCGAGACCCAGAAAGGCAATAAGATAATATGTAATTGAAATAGGCACAGTAAAAATTAATCTGGTATTAATCCTGCACAGGATTAATACCAGATTAATTTTTACTGTGCCTATTTCATTGTTTCATAGTATTCCCGCTTGCTTCTACTTCTGCAATAAGCTATCAAAACTGCAACCAGAATGTCCCATTCATAACCCAATCACCACCACATCCCCACCTTCTCATACCAATTCGCATGCTAAAATGTAACCTTGAGATGTGAGAAGCCAGTCATAGAAGACAGGCGCTCTTTGTCCTCAGTCAGCTCATTAAGTCCCTGGCAGAGGACTTCAACGAGCGGGTCGAGTGAGGGAAAAACTCGATTATGAAGATATTTCTCCCGTAGTTCTTCCCACACGTGCTCAACCGGATTGACTTCTGGACTGTAAGCTGGTTGTTCGATCAGACGAATGTTGGCAGGAATTTGTCACTCTTTCGACCGATGCCAGCCTGCTTGATCCACCTGCATCACGATAAAGTAGTTCGCAAAGGTCTGGCTTACATGCGAGAGAAAGAGATTCATCATGGCCGTGTTCGCAGTAGGCAACACCAACGAAGTCATGAGGCCAAGGGCAGGGGCGACAGCGGTGAACACATAGACCGATTCTCGCACGACTTGAGCAGGGACGTCAGGTCGCATGCCAGGCGGGGCCCAACAGCGTTTGGGGCGGCTAATGCGGCCAAAGCGTCCCTCATCTTGCGCCATTAGGAGGATTGGTCGCTCATCTTCGGCTGGGCGCGTTGCGACTGCCGCCTGCGCCTGCGTCGCAAAGTTTTTTTAAACTGCTCCTGTGCTTCTCGACTCGCTTTGGGATGCTTGGGGCGCGGCATCAGTTTGCGCCAGCCATGGCGATGGAGCAAACGATACATCGTGCTCTCATGCACCTCGTGTCCGACGCGTGCCTCAAAAGCGCGTTGGATCTCTGCTGCGGTTGCAATCTCTCCGGTCTCGGCACGCACGAAGAACGGAGCCAAAAATTGTTTCTCTTCTTCTAGCGTCAGATAAACATCGCGGCGACCTCCCTTGCCAGCTGTCTCAACCGCTGTGACTCCAAACCGATTGTAGAGTGAGACGACTTGATGCACCGTCGCTTTGGACACACCGCAGTGTTTGGCAATCTCTTCGGCTTTGCGCGGATCGATCAGAGCGTTATAGATAATGAGCCAGCGCTGTCGGCACCAAGGACGTGGGTCGTTTTGCATCCGGCTTTTTACTTCCTCCAGGGATAGATGAGCTGCTGCGCGTGTGATTCTTGCCATGCCTTTCCCCTTTTGTCTTGAAACATCACCTCCTTATTCTATCACTGGACGCGAATTGGTATCAGACATGAGAGGACTTGTTGGTAGTGCATGAAAAGTGGCTCATCGATTACAACCACCAGCGACACATGGCTCACGAAGCACGGGAGGACAATTGTCACAGCCCTGCGGCTGTGCTGGGGTGGGTCAAAGGGATGCAAGCGGAGACAGAGCGCATTTACCGAGCCTTCTCT
>DASTKE010000287.1:0-2333 GCA_035716105.1 Ktedonobacteraceae bacterium
GTGCGCCGCTACAGCACACCGCTCTTCAATTTTATCTACCATTTAACGGGTGATTACGACCGCGCCTGCGATATCTTGCAACAGGTGTTTCTCCAGCTGTACATTAGCCTGCCCACGCTGCGCACCAATGAACCGTTGAAACCCTGGCTGTTTCAGGTCGCACGCAACCGCTGTGTCGATGAATTGCGCCAGTTGAACCGCAAGCGAGCCACCTACTTCTCAGAGCTTGAGACGGTCAATGACGAGGGCGAGATGCCGTCCCTCTTCGCCATACCCGATACCGGGCCGCTGCCGGAGGAGATCGTCGAGCGGCGCGATTTGCAGCACCGCCTGTGTACCGCCATCCAAATGCTGCCCCCGCGCTACCGCTCAGTTGTCTTCCTGCGTTACACCTCGCAATTGAGCTTTTCTGAGATCGGTCGCACGCTCAATATGCCGGAAGCCACCGCCAAAACCTACTTCCAGCGCGCCAAACCGCTCCTGCGCAACGCGCTCGCCACCCAACTCATCACCCAGGTCAATTCCTGAAACAGGGACACGTTATGCGTACGCATAACGTAGAGGCCGATAAATCGGCCCCTACGTGCCAACATGGCTTTATGGATGCACCGGCAACATAGTGTAGGGCAATTGATCGATGCCTTCTTTCCCCGCGAGCGCTTTCTTATCCTCTACAAGCAATTACTCTTCATGAAGCTCAAGCCCTTGCAACGACTCCCGGTGCTCATGGGCGCGCTGGCAGTAGCCAGCCGCGCTCTCGCGGATATGCTCGCGTTCGGCCTCCGTCAGTGGACGCACAGCTTTCGCGGGGATGCCGACAGCCAGCACACCAGCCTCAATATGTTTCCCCTCACCGACCAGCGCGCTCGCGCCAATCAGGGTATCGGCACCAACCTGCGCGTGTGAGAGCACTACGGCATTCATCGCCACCAGCACACGGTCTCCCACCGTTGCGCCGTGAACAATAGCCCCGTGTCCTACCGTGCAATCCTCGCCAATCACCAGTGGCGCGTCCTCGTCAACGTGCAGGGTGCAATTGTCCTGAATATTCGTGCGCTTTCCAATCACAATCGAGGCCGTATCCCCACGCACCACCGCGTTATACCACACACTCGCCCCCTCGGAAATGGTCACATTCCCAATCACCATCGCCCCTGGTGCGATAAACACATCCTCGGCAATTGTGGGCCAGATACCTTTATATGGCAGGATTGGCATGGTTTTCTCCTTGTTCTATTCATCTCACCCGGCGTTATGCGCTTCATAGATCATCTTGCCCACCCGTGCCAGCGTGAGCCGGGCCAGGGGAACATCGGGCTGATCTGCCGTGAGGACAGCGATGATGAGGGGAGATCGCGGTCTGTCAGGCGGGTAGAGGATACCGGCGTCATGGATGATGCCATCGAGTCCGCCGGTTTTGTGGGCGAAGGGAATATCATCGCCCCAGTAGGCAGGAAGGATGCTGTAGTCGTTCTGGCGCAGCAGCATCCTGAGCATGATGTCCTTGCCCGGCAGCAGGTCGGTGCAGAAAAAAGAGAAGAGCAGGGCCATATCCGCCGCCGTCGTCCAGTTGTCGCGCCCGCCGCGGCGCGCCTCGAAGTCGAGGAAGCGCCGCTCTACGCGGGTCGCGTTCAAACCCAGGTTGCGCAGCGTCGCATTCACCGCCTCTATACCCACCAGATCGAGCAGCATATTTGAAGCCGTATTGTCGCTGATGGTAATCATCAGGTGCGCCAGGTCGCCCAGCGTGGGCTGCAAATCGGGCGAGAGGTCGCCCACGACGCCATCGCTGCCGACCCGCGCAGCATCGGTAATGGCATAACGCCTCTCCCACGAAAGCAGACTAAACTCCACCAGCCGGGCAACTTCCAGCAGAATTGGCACCTTAATCAGGCTGGCCGAGGGAAACACCTCGTCCGGGTTGATGGATGCAAGCTCTCTGGGCGCGTCCTCGTCCATGCGCACAACGACGCAGGCGTAGCGGCCTCCCAGCGCTGCCAGACTTCGTTCAATCTGCTCCTGCAATTGCATCTACACCACCACTCGTTTGATCGCCCACACAATCTCGTCCAGGCGCGGGTAATAATGCTCGTCCCGTGGATTGAAGCTGTTGATGACGACGTGATTGTAGTTCTGCCCCTCGGCGTGAATGTACTCGTAGTTGTTGAGGGCCAGCGCGACATGAGTAATCGCCTTGCTGCCAAAGAAAATCAGGTCGCCCTCCCGCATCTCCTGCCGGGAAACCGCCTGCGTCAGGAAATCATGCTGCTGGTCGCCGTCGCGTGGAATGATGGAGCCACCCATGCGATGGCATAACTGCACGAAACCGCTGC
>DASTKE010000288.1:0-4879 GCA_035716105.1 Ktedonobacteraceae bacterium
GCATCAACGAAGCTAAAGCTAAAGCTGTGAGCGCCCTGCGGCAGCGTAGTTCTATACTCGTAAAGCGTCCCCTCGCCGCCATAATCCCCTTTGCTCGTCATGGCGTGCGCTGTACCATCGATAAGCACGTTTGCCGCCGAGGGTGCCTGCTTGGGCGTGTACACGATATCGAAATGGTAGGTGATGTTCGGCCCACCGACAGCCGGGCTGACTGCTCCCTGCACCAACCCTGGAACAGCAGTGTCATTGGGAACAATCAGATCACCGGAATAAGAAAGCTGATTGAGAATCAAGGGTGACTGCGGCGTCTGATTCCAGTTGAAGAAGTCCATCAGATCACTGGTACCCGGCAGCGCATCACGCTGACCAAGACTTTGCAAATTGAAGTCTTCCTCGATGAACTTATCGAAGGAGCTAAATTCGCCTTGATTGGACGAGATGTAGCCGGGTTTGGCATAGGGGGAGATGACCAGCAACGGCACACGCGGCCCCAGGCCCGTACCATCGACGGTCGGCGGCGTCACATGATCGTAGTAGCCACCCCAGTCATCCCAGGTCACAAAGATGGCGGTGCTGTTCCAGTACGAGCTATTCATAACCGCGTTGACTTGCTGCGTCACGAAATTCTGGCCAGCCTCCAATGGATAGGGCGGGTGATCGCTGCTCGGCGTGTTAGGAATGACCCAGGATACATTCGCCATGTTGCCATTCTTCACATCAGTAATAAACTGGTTGGGATTCCTGATGTTGTTGGGAGATTTCGCGATGGGCTGGACTTCAATAGGAGAATCCCAACTGTTGACCGAGCTATAGTAACGCCAGGAATCACCGGCTGCTGTAAGCTCCTGGGGAACAGTGTTGATATTGTAACAGGGATAGGCCCAGTATTCCTGAGCCGCGGTATTGCGAGAAAAGACCAGCTCGTTGGCCCGCGAGGCGCAGCCACTGCCCACGCCGGTATCATCGAGGCCAGCAGATTGCGAGGCGATCATCGCTAGATGGTTCGGGGAGCTATTCGTGCCAAATGAGGTGAAGAAATTATCACCGAGGCCAAATTGCTGCGCGTAAGCCCAGTAGTTGGGAATGTCACTTTGCGTATACTGAACTTTGCTCCGTCCGGGATAGCCCTCTTTCAATGCGGCGGTCAGAGCCGGGTCACTATGGTCAAAATCTGCCCGTTCCGGATTCGAGTCTCTTGCAAGGGTAGCACCGTTGGCTCCGGGGAACAGGCCGAAGTAGTTATCAAAGGTGTGGTTTTCCATCATGATAATCACGACATGCGAGATGTTTGTTGTCGCCTTCCCCGCCTGTCCGCTTGCATCAGCATGATTGGATAAGAAGCTCGGGGTCAGGTACCACAGTCCTGCTCCTAGAATACATACCAGCGCCACCAGCACGTACCACTTTTTTACAATACGCATTACCTTCTCCCCCTGAAATACCAGAATGTTGAGTTTTGCACCGTGCTCTTTTTCCTTTCGTTATCTCTTCTGTTCGCCTGTATTCCATCGTAGATCAGTCAAGGCCGCTTCTTGAGGCTCGAGCCATTGACGAAAGCGCGAGACACTTTTCTGCCGATTCGCTCTGAAATAATCACCAATTGTATTATTATGGAAATGGACGAACTTTGTGGTGAGAACGAGTTAAGAGCCGGTTGAGGTTTAGCGATATATGTCTATGTTTCTTTACCAGGCAACGCCCTTGCCTCTCCAACGAGGCTATGCTATGATTCCTGCGAAAGAAACAGCGCGAAATGTGTCATGATCTGATTGAGAATGAGTCACTCGTCCAATTGATAGAGATGTAGCGGGAAGGCTTGATCTGGTGGTTCCAGCAGAACTTACAAATTTCTTTCTTGGCAGCGTGGGTGCGGCAGCAGCGCTGATTGGCCTGCTTTTCGTCGCGATCTCCATTACGCCGGAAGATACCGTCTTTGAAGGCGCTCCTTTGGAGCGGCAGGGAGTCGCGTCAAGCACGTTTTCGGCCCTTGCCAATGCCTTTTTCATATCGATTGCCGGACTTATCCCCACTGCCAACATTGGCTATACAACACTGGTGATGGGGCTGTTAGGACTGAGTAATAGTCTGAACGTAGGATGGCATCTGCTGAGGGGTCGGCAAAGCTGGCAAGAATTTGTACGGCGCATGGTGCTGGTACTGATCGGTGTCGTTCTCTACGGGTTTGAGCTTTACTACGCCTGGCAACTGCTTCGCTCACCCAACGATTCAACCAACGTCCTTAACCTCTCGACGATTCTATTAGGTATCTATGGCGTTGCCCTGATACGCGCCTGGGAACTGCTCGGCGCCCGGCGCTTTGCATTTTCCAACTGGTTTAATCCGCTTGCCAGTAACGACCAGTTTCTCTCGAAAGGGCGCAAAGACACAGCCAACACGGAAGCAGAAACCCTCAACGTCGCTATTGATCCTGAGCCAGTCAACGAACGTCCCGCTTCACCCTCTGTAGAGGAGAAACAGCAGACCCAAAAGTGACAGACCGCACCCACTCAGGATGCCGTTTACCAGTCAAACTTGTCAATCAGGAAGGTGCGGCTGTAGTGCAGCAGGATGGGGCTGCCATGCGGACAGACCGCCGGAGCGGAAGTGCTGGCAAGGGCAGTAATCAGCGAGTGCTGCGCATCAGGTCCCAGGACGCGCCCGCGACGCATGGCGGAACGACAGGCCAACCTGATCAGCAGGTGATCCTCCCAATCGATATCATCTCCTGCGGCTATCTCTACCAGTTCTTGCAGATGAGCCACCACCTGCTCTGATTCTCCGCCACTATCGATGCCACCCGGTACCGATCGGATCAAGAAGCTGCGTCCGCCGAAGCGCTCGCATTCCAGGCCGAGACCGCGCAACATGGGCAAGCGCTGCTCAAACAGTTCCGCCTCGTGTCGCTTCAGTTCGAGCATGACCGGCTCCAGTAAGAGGTTGGCATCGTTCCATTCCTCTGCCCCTTGCGCCTGTGCGCCGAGATACATGCTGCGCAGGTGCTCGTAGATGACACGCTCGTGCGCCCGGTGCTGGTCGATCAGGTACAGGCTGCCATCGGGCGCTTCCGCCAGGATCACCGCCTCCTGCAACTGGGCTAGAGGACGCAGGCTGTTGAGCACTTCCGCCGTGCCGGGCGTGGCCGTCTCCGCTTTATAGCCCTCAGCCGACTCCGAGACGTGCAGACCTTTGCGGCGCGGGCCGGGCAGGTGACGCTGGTAAATCAGTTCCGGGCCGGGATACTGCGGTGACGCAGGCAAAGCCGGGCTGCGTTCCAGTACAGAGCGAACCGCCTGTGTCAGCATAGCCACCACCTCCGTCTCGCGCACCAGCCGCACCTCTGTCTTGGTGGGATGAACATTGACATCCACCTCTTCCGGGGTAAGATCGAGGTGAAACACCAGCAATGGATGCTTGCCCTTCGGCAGCAAGCCGCGATATCCGGCTTCCAGCGCCTCCTGCAATGGACGCGACTGCACCCAGCGCCCGTTAATGAACAGCGTCACGTGCTGGCGGTTGGGCTGCGCCAGCGCCCGGTTGCCGATGTAGCCATGCAAAACCGTCCCGTCGCCTTTATCCAGGCTGACCGGGTTGAGCATCTCCGTCAGGGGCAGGTAGTAGAGTTCGGCGAGAGCGGTTGCCACATCGCCCGCCCCGCTCGTTTGCAGCACTGTGTGGTCGTCGATCATCAGATTGAAACGCACAGTCGGATAGCCTACCGCGTAGCGCCGCAGGAGTTGCAAGATATGCCCATTTTCGGTGCGAGCGCCGCGCATGAACTTCAAACGGGCGGGGACGTTGTAAAACAGGTCGCGCACCGTCACGGTAGTGCCATGCAGGCGCGCCCGCTTGCCGCGCTCCGTCACCTCGCCGCCGCGCACCACCAGAAACGCGGCGGGCTGTTCCTCGCCCGTCGTCTCTGTTTCGATGGCCCGGCTCAGCAGCGTCAGTTCCGCGACGGCAGCGATGCTGGCCAGCGCCTCGCCGCGAAAGCCCAGCGAGTGCAGGCGATAGAGGTCTTCAACCGCCCCGATCTTGCTCGTGGCATGGCGTGAGCAGGCGCGCTCCAACTCGTCTTCGAGGATGCCGGTTCCGTCGTCGGTGACGCGCATCAGGCGCAGGCCACCGCCACGTATCTCTACGCGCACATCGCGTGCTCCGGCGTCAAGCGCGTTCTCGACCAGTTCCTTCACCACCGAGACGGGGCGCTCGATCACCTCACCTGCCGCGATACGCTCCGCTACCTCTTGCGGCAGCGCGAGAATGGGATGGCGCGGATGAGAAAACGGCTGTCTTTGCTCGAGATCATATAGCTGGCTCATGGGCGTACTCTGCTTCGTTTCTTTTGTATAATAAACAGGAGATTCAGTGCGTCGAGCGGCGTGATGGCGCAGATATCGATCTCGTCCAGATCGGGTTCCTGCTCACCTTCGCCTGCCCGTTCAAAAGCCTCAGCCGCGATACGCGCCGCGTCGCTCTGCCACTGGTAGCGCCAGTAGCTGCGGCGACCTTCCGCGACGTGGGCCGTTTCCAACTCGTTGCCATTGCCGTTGGTTGCATAGAGACGCTCGGATTGCGGGTCTTGCGTCAAGGTATACCCATTCAAGGGAACAGGCATAGTTGCCTGTTTGTTTGCCTCCAATTGCTTGAGTACCTCTTCGGCGCGGCGCACGATGCTCTGCGGCATCCCGGCCAGCTTCGCCACGTGTACACCATAGCTGCGACCAATGCAGCCGGGCGTCACGCGGTGCAGGAAGATGATGCCGCCCTGGTCGTCGTCGCTGATCGCCATTGTGTAGACGCGCAGGTGCGGCAGTTCGCCGGCCATTGAGGCCAGTTCGTGGTAGTGCGTGGCGAAGAGCGTGCGCGCCGCCGTTTCCTC
>DASTKE010000289.1:0-3706 GCA_035716105.1 Ktedonobacteraceae bacterium
TGTCTCGCTCGACGCCGACCCCACGACGGGTTATAACGTCTACTGCACCGTTGGCTCCAACTGCACCGGAGCGGGTGGTATTGGCGGTGCCAGTGGCTGGATCATCGTCGGTGGCACCTCAGCCGCGGCCCCCATGTGGGCGGCGATGGTGGCGCTGACCAACGAGAAGGCAGCCCAGCAGGGCAAAAGTGTGGTGGGTTTCCTCAATCCACTGCTCTACAAGATCGGCGCTGGTTCAAGCTACAAGGCCGATTTCCACGACATCACGCCGCCCAGCGATCCCAGCGTGCCGTCCAACAACGACGAACTGGGCTTCAACGGCGGGGCCTATCCCGTCACGGCTGGATACGACATGGCCACCGGCTGGGGCAGCTTCAATGCCGCCAAACTGGCCGCTGACCTCGTTTCCATGACCAAATAACAATTGGTGTGCAGAGCGAAAAAGTCTCGTGTTCGTATTGCCTGGGCAACACGAACACGAGACTTTTTCGCTCTGCACACCAAATATTACCCTGGCGCGTCCGTTTGCGGCATGGTACACTCTGGAAGGGAATAGCCGTAGGGGCGACCCTGGTGGTCGTCCGAAGCCAGGGGCAAAGCAACTGGCTTTCGTACCCAAAGTGCGCCAGTGGCTGCGCTCCTGGCGCGGGCGACCACCAGGGTCGCCCCTACGGAGGCAGAGGCAAACCACATGTAGCCCCTACGAGGGTACAGGAGGATATTCATATGCAGAATGAAGCAGCATTGCTCTATCCGTCAGGGCGTCAGTTCGAGATTCATCATGGGGATTGGCGCGCCGTTATCACGGAGGCAGGGGCGGGCCTGCGCGTGCTGGAAGTCAACGGGCGGGCGTTACTGGATACCTATGGCGAAGACGAGATCGCCCGTTCCTCTCGCGGGCAGGTGCTCATTCCCTGGCCGAATCGCATCGATCATGGCACCTATACCTTCAACGGCGTGGTGGGGCAACTTCCTATCAATGAGGTGAGCAAACAGAATGCCATACATGGGCTGACGCGCTGGATGAACTGGCGGCCAGTCCTGCACGAAGCGAATCGCCTGGTGATGTCGCTGACACTGCTGGCGCAGCAGGGCTATCCATTTGTCCTTTCCCTTGAGCAGACCTACACCCTGACCCCGGATGGTCTCGAGGTGACGACGCGGGCGCGGAATAGTAGTCGACGCCCGCTGCCCTTTGGCGTGGGCCATCATCCCTATTTCGCAGTTAGCGCCGATAGCGTCGATCCCTGTCTCCTCCACGTCCCGGCTCAATCGTATTTCCGCACGAACGAGCGCATGATTCCAGTGCTGCCTCCGGTGAGTGTCGAGTCTACTCCGTTTGACTTCCACACTGCCCGTCCAATCGGAGATACCGTCATGGATACCTGTTTTACCGACCTGATTCCCGATGCTGATGGGCTGACCCGTGTGAAACTGGCCGCGCCAGGCGACCCGGCCATCACGGTGTTTATGGATGACACCATCCAGTACATTCAGGTCTTCACAGGCGATACCCTGGCACCGCGAGCAAAGCGGCGCAGCGTCGCCATCGAACCCTGTACCTGCGCGCCGGACGCCTTCAACAACGCGCTCGGTCTGCGTATCCTCCAACCCGGTGAGACGTTCAGCAGCCTCTGGGGCGTTCATAGCAATTGACACGCGATATCGTGTTCACATTCATTCGACAATCAGCCGTAACAGGCAATAGCGAAACCCTGCTGGGAAGAGAATAGCGCTTTCAGGTGTTTTAATAAGTAGAACATGGAGTGCCAAACTTTCCAAACTGCCCGGTCGCTTGCCGCTTGCTATTTTATGGTGCCTATGGTAAGCTATTTAATGGAAGAATAGGACTTATTTCGTTTGTGCTTATTTTGCTTATCTGGTTGGTGTAAGCCTGCCTTTTACTTCTGTTGGTGAAAAACAGAAGTGGAGATAGATATACAAATATATTGTTTTATAGTAGCGCTATACCCTGTGGTGTAGTGAGGAGGGTTTTTGTACCTTGACAACAAGTGATATTCGGCTGATCCCGCTGGGAGGACTGGGAGAAGTCGGAAAGAATATGATCGTCGTCGAGTATGGCGACGACATTATGATTATTGATGCAGGGGTGATGTTCCCCGATGATGAGATGTACGGTGTAGACCTGGTTATTCCTGATACAGCTTACCTCAACGATAAGAAAGACCGCATCCGTGGTATCCTTATCACCCACGGTCACGAGGACCACATTGGAGCACTTCCCTACGTTTTGCCTGCACTGGATTTTCCTCCCGTTTATGCAACCCGTTTGACGGCTGGCCTGATTAATGTCAAGCTCAAGGAGCACCGGCTGGTCGAGAAAGCCACCATCAACGTGGTGACGCCCGGCGACAAGATCGAACTGGGCGAGAGTGTAGCGGAGTTTTTCCGCGTCAATCACAGCATTCCTGACGCGGTGGGCGTCGTGATCCATACCCCCATTGGTGGAGTGCTGCATACCGGCGACTACAAGTTTGACTATACGCCGATTGATGGCAAACCGGCTGATCTGGGAACGCTGGCTCGCATCGGCAACCAGGGCGTGCTGGTGATGATGGGCGACAGCACCCGCGTCGAGACGCCCGGCTTCACACCGTCCGAGCGCGTGATTAACGAATCGCTCGACAAGATCTTCGCCAACGCGCCTGGGCGCATCCTGCTGGCTACCTTTGCCTCGTTGATTTCGCGGGTGCAGCAGGTCGTAGACACTGCCGAGCGCTATGATCGTCACGTGGCCCTGGTAGGGCGCAGTATGCAGAACAACGTGCAGATGGCGATTGAGCTTGGCTACCTGCACATGCCCAAGGGGATGCTCATTCGCCCGGAGGATATCAACAAGTTTCCAGCGGAGCAAGTGGCCATCATCTGTACCGGCAGTCAAGGCGAGCCAACATCGGCTCTGACGCGCATCGCCAACGGCGACCATCGCCAGGTGCGTATCCAGCACGGTGATACGGTGATTCTCTCAGCCACGCCCGTGCCGGGCAACGAGCGCATGGTGAACCGCACCATCAACAACCTGTTCCGCCTGGGCGCGGAGGTTTACTATTCGTCCATCTCGCATGTGCATGTCTCCGGCCACGCCGCGCAGGAGGAGCAGAAGCTGATGCTCAGCCTCGTGCGTCCGAAATTCTTCATGCCGATCCACGGCGAGTACCGCCAGTTGATGCTGCACGCGAAGCTGGCTCATTCGCTCGGCATTCCAGAAGACCATATCATCGTCGCCGAAGATGGCGATATCGTCGAGGTAACGGAAGAGTCTATCGAACTGGACGGACATGTTCCTGCCGGGAACGTCTTCGTTGACGGCATCGGCGTGGGCGACGTGGGTCAGATTGTCCTGCGCGACCGCCAGGTGCTGGCGCAAGATGGCATCCTGGTCGTGGTCATCACCGTCGATAAGGAGACGGGGCAGCCTCTGGCCGGTCCCGATATCGTCTCGCGTGGCTTCGTCTATATGCGCGACTCCGAAGAACTGTTGGAAGAGTCCCGCCAGCGCGTGCTGGAAGCTCTGGCCCACCTCAACGGGCATGGGCATACAGCAGACTGGTCTTTCATCAAAGACAAGATCAAGCACACGCTCAGCGAGTTCCTCTACGACAAGACGCACCGTCGTCCCATGATTATCCCGGTCGTGATGGAAGTATAGGGTTCTCAAAAAACACAAGCGGCATGGATGAGGCTG
>DASTKE010000290.1:0-9425 GCA_035716105.1 Ktedonobacteraceae bacterium
ACCGCGCCCAAAATAGTCGTACAGGGTGACATACTCTCGATACAACTGGTCGTATATTTCCTGGTGCCGGGGAATTGGTTCGTACGCCTGCTCGCGCAGACGGGCCATATGTTTGCTGGCTTCAAAGATAGAATCGTAGCCTCCAGCCGCAGCGCCTGCCGCCACCGCGCCATACATGGCCGAGCCAAAAGCGCCGCCCTGAATGGTGCGAGTCTGGTAAATGGGCAAGCCGGTCACGTCGGCGTAGATTTGCATCAGCAACTTGTTGCGCTCCGGCAGCCCGCCCGCCGCCACGATTTCTTTGACCGGGACACCGTGAGCATTGAAATCATCGACGATGATGCGCGTGCCAAAGGCCGTGGACTCGATCAACGCCCGGTAGATGTCCTCCGGTCGCGTTGCCAGCGTCATGCCGAGCAGCAGGCCGGTCAGGTCGATATCCACCAGGGTCGAGCGGTTGCCGTTCCACCAGTCCAGCGCCAGCAGGCCGCTTTCACCCGGCTGTAATAGCGCCGCCTTTTCCTCCAGAAATTGATGAATGTTCAGGCCACGAGCCTCGGCCTGCCCGGTGTAGGAGGCGGGTACACATTGCTCTACAAACCATGCGAAGCTATCGCCCACGCACGATTGCCCGGCCTCGTATCCCGCGAAGCCAGGCACAATGCCGTCCTCTACCACGCCGCAGATACCCGGCACCTCGCGCTCTTCCACACCCAGCACCATATGGCAATTGGAGGTTCCCATGATAATCACCATACGCCCTGGCTCAAGCACTGTCGCGGCAGGAACAGCGACATGGGCATCTACATTGGCAACGGCAACGGGCGTGCCTGGGTTCAACCCCGTCCAGCGTGCAGCCTCCTCGGTCAGGTTGCCAGCCTTCGCGCCCAGTGGCGAGAGGGTACGCAGCATCTTCTCGTCAACAATGTGCTCCATGCGCGGGTCGAGCGCTTTAAAAAACTCGTCCGGTGGGAAACCCTCGTGCTTCGACCAGATGGCCTTGTAGCCCGCCGTACACTCGTTGCGCGTCTCCACACCCGTGAGCTGCCACACTACCCAGTCGGCGGCCTCGATCAGCCGGTCGGCGGCGGCATAGACCTCAGGAGCCTCGTCCAGAATTTGCCACGCCTTCGGAAAGAACCATTCGGAGCTGATCTTGCCACCATAGCGATCCAGGAAGGTGTAGCCCTGTTCGCGAGCGATCTCATTCAGTTTGTTCGCTTCGGGCTGCGCGGCATGGTGCTTCCATAGCTTGACCCAGGCATGCGGGTTGTTGCGCCATTGCGGCAAGAAACAGAGCGGTGTGCCGTTCGTCGTGGTCGGAAGCATGGTACAAGATGTGAAGTCAATGCCGATACCGATCACATCATCTGGATTCACACCGCTTTCGGCTAACACTGCCGGAATCGTGGTCTTGAATACCTCCAGGTAATCATCAGGGTCTTGCAAGGCCCAATCAGGCTCAAGGACAATCCTGGTGCCGGGGAGCGTCTGGTCAATGACGCCATGGGCGTATACATGCACACTGCTGGCTAGCTGACTTCCCGTGTTGATATCCACCAGCACCGCACGGCCCGACTCTGTGCCGAAATCGACGCCGATGGCATATTTCGAGGTTGACCGGGGCGACGTGTTCATGAACGCCTTCCTCCTTAAATGAAGTATCTCTAAATAACTCTCTCTTTAGTGTTTCCCTGATCGCTACTCTAAAGCCTCGTTAAGCCCTGCTTTACAATATTGAGTACAACGTTGTAAATATCCTAACAAAGGGGCATCTCATTTGTCAATGGAATGGTTGTGCTTATAAGAACCTTCTAAGCAATTTCTAAGCGATAGAGGTAATGGTATCTCTACATTATAGAGATGACTCCTCCACAACTTGCTCCTGCGTGACAAAGGACAGAAGATAACACGGCTCCTGTAAGTAAAGGATTTGTCTACCTTAGAATTTACTAGTGTGAAACTCCATAATCGGCGGTGAGCGCGATCAATCGGCTCCTACATTACTGCGGAACTGCATTTGTAAGATTTTTGTAAGCTAGAACCATTGACTATTTGGAAGGTTGTCACGTACAATACTATCAAAGGCAATAGACGTTTCAGAAGAGCGCCTGTTCGCCTCCAATGTTCTCGTACCTGGGTTGAGAAACGATCCTTCAGAGGAAAACGTGTCCTTAGTGAAACTTCACTGTACCTTGTAGTTCGTCTGTAGTAACGACCAGGTTTAGCTGAAAGCCGCCATAAGACGGCGTATACTACGAAGGAGGAACGACTGTGGGAATGTTACGGGTGATGTCACGGCGCGGTGATGACCGTGTCACCTGGGACGAGCAGAAAGTTCTGGCCGGTGACTCCGAAGCCACAGCTGCCATTCGGGAAGCAGAGCGCATTTTTGCCCAGGAACGCGCAAAAGGTGCCACCGCCTTCCGCGTGGAAACGGGAAAGCCTGCCGAGCGCATTGAGCAGTTTGACCGCACTGCCGAACAAATCATCTTGGTCCCGCGAGTCGTTGGCGGATGAGCTTGGTCACTCAGGTGCTCACAGCCCTGGGTTGGATCGTAGTCGCTCTTGCCATCATGCCCATGATATGGTTGCTTTTACAGC
Organism: Ktedonobacteraceae bacterium; assembly: GCA_035716105.1. Taxonomy (GTDB): domain Bacteria; phylum Chloroflexota; class Ktedonobacteria; order Ktedonobacterales; family Ktedonobacteraceae; genus CADDYT01. The sequence continues at coordinate 2,605 of DASTKE010000290.1, forward strand.
CGTATTTTAAAGGCTGGTCGCGTGCTGAGCGACGAGCTGCTGATCTTCTGCGCGATACGCTCACTCCTGAGCAATGCCATCAGCTCGTGTGGCGAGGCTATCTCGAAGTCCCCAGCCCCACGGAGCCGCAGCGTGTGTATCGTGTGCCACGAACAAAAGGCTATGTCCAGGTGATCGAAAATGGCCGGGCGATAATGCGCCTCTGCGTTCAGCCGGTCGAGAGCTTGCCTGATGCGGATATCGTTGTGCTTCACAAATTAATGATTGAAGCCAACGAGGAAATGTATTTGCAGAAGGCAAACAAGTATCTCTGCCTCGATTGAGCGTTGACAGAGGCGAGAAAGCAAGAGCAGCCAGAGCAGCGGGAAGATGAGCCTTGCTACGACGGCTCTCATCTCTCCACCCAGGTATAGCGCGAAAGACAAGATGGTTCTTAAGCAAGATGGAGGGGATATCAGCGTCGCTGATATCCCCTCCATCTTGCTCTTTCACCTATTCTTCTTCCTCCTCCTCGTCCACAAGGATGATTTTATGATGCCCGTTTTGCTTCACACAGGCATGGGGGCCACCATCCAGCGGCGTCCCACACAGTGGGCAGACTGGACGCCCGGAAGTGACAAGTACACCGATAGCTGTAGTCAGGCGCTCCGCCTGCCCCTGGCTAAAGAAGAATGAGACAGCCGCGTCTTCATCGATCACCGCTTCCGGCTCCTGCCCCGGCTCCATGACGATTTCCAGCGGTGTGACGCTCAGCAAGAAGAGCGCACCGGCTTCATCGTAGCCGATTTTAATCTGCGCCACCTGAAATTCGTAATCAGGTGTACTTGGGAAGTTTCTCGGCATCCCCTCCGGCTTTGGCCGCTGGCCCGCCTGCGCCTCCGTGCGCAACACCTGTCCCTCCGTAAGCTGAGCCAGAAAACGGTCCAGCGCCAGCGAGAGACCGTTCAACTGCTCTTTCTCCATCCACATAATGGCGGAGCCGCGTCGACTGCGGGCAAAGAGACGAAAACGCCGCTGGCCAGGCTGGCCGACCGCCTCGGCCCCAAGCACATCCACCTGTCCCAGGTCTACACTCATCAATGCACCTCACTATCAGCTAATACTCGCGCTCCGCGTGGTACTGGTTCAGGAGTGGCTGGCCAGCGCGGTAGCGGCGCAAATTATCCGCGAAAAGCGCCGCCAATCGCTGTTCATAATGCACGCTCACACCTGAAATATGTGGTGTCAGGATCACGTTTTGCAGCGTGTAGAGCGGGCTATCCGGCGGCAGCGGCTCCGGCTCCGCCACGTCGAGGCCCGCACCCGCGATCCACTTCTCTTGCAGAGCGCGTATCAGCACCTGCTCATCGACTACGCGCCCACGTGCGACATTCAGCAGGTAAGCGTTCGACTTCATCAGCCGCAGTTCCGGCTCGCCAATCATCCCCTCCGTCCTGGAGGTCAGCGGAACAGCCAGCACCAGGTAGTCGCACAGCGGCAACATTTCGTGGAGCTGCTCCGCGGCGAAAAGGCGATCCACATCGTTGTCCTGCTCACCAACTTTGGCCGAGTAGCGCATCCCAAATACCTGCATGCCAAAGGCCCGGCCAAGCTGCGCGACACGCCGCCCGATATGGCCGAGTCCGACGATGCCCAGCGTCTGGCCCTCCAGTTCGCGGCCTCCCAGATTATACCAGCTTGCGCTATGCGCCCAGACGCGGCTGGCCTGCAAACGCACCATCTCCGGCCAGTTCCAGTTAAACATCAACATGCTGCCAAAGATATACTCGCTAATCGTCGTCGCGTGGATGCCCGCCGCCGTCGTCACGATCACGCCGCTACCGGCATCCAGCAGCCCGCTTGGGCGCAGCGAGTCAAGACCGGCCCCAGGATATTGCAGCCAGCGCAGGTTTGGAGCCAGGTCGCGCCAGCCATCCGGCACCTGGTAGGCACAAAGAATCTCGGCTCGCCCCAGATTGGCGTTAAAATCCTCGTCGCGTAACACACAGACCACATCCATCTGCGCCGCCTCGCGCAGCATCCTCTGCGAATCCGGGGAAAATTGAAATGTACTCAGTACGATAAGACCTTCAGCCACAATCAAACTCCTTCACGCAAAATCGCGAACATCTTGTTTTGCTTCCCCTCAGTCTATCCGAATCCCCAGAATGTGGCAAGGGGGTTGAGGGTTGAGGAGTTCCTACCAAACACTCAGTCTACTATAGCATCATGGAAAGCGAATGGAGGTAGGTTAAACAGGGGTTAGAAGCGAGAATACACAAATGCATTGAAAAGTCTATCTCGCAGTGAGTGGAGCGGGAAGAGGACCACGAGCATAAAGCAGCATACCGTCACGAGCCAGGTTCTCAAGGAACATAGAGTCCCAGGTCTGCATCGTGCGGTCGGCGAGCAACACATTGACCTCACGTGGAGCATCGAGGTGAGGTATATATGCTAATGCAGGGCTTCTTGCAGTTCCGTTAGCTCACGTGCAAAGGTCTTTGCCATCGCTGCCTGCCGCGGATCACCGCTACTTTTAAAAGCGTCTCGCCATATCTGCCAGGTCTTTATCGCCTGTGCTAAGTCCCCTTGATCTACCGTAAACTGAGAAGCCATCTGCGCCAGTTCCCCGCATGTCACTCGACGCTGTGACGTAGCAGGGTCTTCCTCCTGGCTAGAAGCACGAGAAAGAGTTTGCCATCCGACCACAAGATCAGCAAGTGTAACGTCATTGGGTACAAAAATACTCAACTGTTGAAGCGTATTGGCGGCTGCCAGAGCACGAGGTGGCGGCTGCATTTGCAATTTGACAGTCTCAATAAGTTGAGCAAGATGTGCTATCAGCATCCTTCTCTCCGCTATCGGATCAGCTAAGCTATGGGCATTCCACTGTTTTATGACTCTGGCAATACCCTCAGCCACATTTGCAAAGCCTTCATCTTGAGAACTCCAACCTGAGATAGGCTTAGCACGATCTGGCAAGGCTTGAATTTTATCAAGCGGTGGTTCCTTCCAGTGAACATGCCGAAGGATCACAGGAATAACACGTACCTCCTTGCGCTCATGCCGTTTGATGGCTTCCTGCATTTCCACTTTATAGCAAAATTGAGAAGCTAAAAACGAAGCACTAATTAACAGCAAAATAATCTGGGCTTCGCCAAGACGCTTATCAATCTCCTGTTTCCACTCATCTCCAGGGCTGATATTCCCATAATCCCATAGCGCAACGAGTCTATTGTGTTCTAAGGAACTGAGATGCTTTTTGAGTTGACTTGCCATACGCTCGTCTTCATGAGCATAACATAAAAGAACGGTTACAGCCACAAAACCACCTTCTTCTCTTTTATGGACGTTTCTCTAGAAATAGAGAAGTAGCTACTCGCGAACGTAGAGCTCGTGAATTGGTACCTGTAATGCGCGTGCCAACCGGTCAAGGGTAGACAGCCGGATGTCGGTGTAGGGATTGTGGTAGATGGTGCTGATGGTCTTTGGATCGACATCCGCCGCCCTCGATAACTTTCCCTGAGTGAAACCCTTTGCCTGAGCGACTTCTTTGACCCTGAGCCTGATCATGCTTCTCCTGCTGTGACTATTTTTTCCAGTCAATTATACCGGAGTCCAGGTGATGCCGCAAGCCTTTCGCCTCCAATTCGGTTACTACCCACCAACACGCACCGAACAAAAAGAAAGGCCCGACAACTCCTGATGGAGCGGAGAAGGACGAAGGGCTTTCATCGTCCCCAGACTCTGCCAGCAACCGGGGAGGGCAGGAAAAGAGATGGTTAGCCTTCTCTGTTTTCGAGGGCGGCGGGATTGTGGCGGATGTAGTGGCGAATGCGTTGGAGTGCGACGGTGTTGGGAATAATGCAATCATAGAAATCGTCCTGCCAGAAGGAGCCGAAGCCTTGCAGGCCGTTGGCATCGCAGGCGCGGATCCAGGCAACGGCGGTCAGCGATTTGTAGGCTCCGATGACGCGGCTGAGGGTTGGAGCAGGCGAAGAGCACCCTGTACTCACACTAGGGAGCCAGAGCACGCCGTGAATGTGGTCTGGCATCACCACAAACGCATCCAGTTTCACGCCTGGGAACCGCTGTGGTAGCGCCTGCCAGGTCTCATACAGAATAGCATGTAACCGGGGTATTTCAAAAACTGGCTCATGGACCCTGGCATGGATGGTGACAAAATAGGGTCCCGGTCGGGAATAATCGTATCCCTTGAGCCGCTTCGACTTCCCCCGATAGGGATAGCTATTCTCCGTCTCGTTTCCATCTGAAGCCATTATTCCCCCTCCTATCCTGCTTCATGCGAACTAAGATGCCCACACAGTAGCAGCAATCCCCTCCCATTGATATCAGCAAAACGCCTCTTTCTTTCAGGAAAGGATATCTGCCCAGAATCGTCACAAGCACTAACTAACCCGGAATGCAGGACATCGACGAAATGCAAGATGAGAGAGAAAAAGCCGAAGAGTCTTGATCCGCCATCTCAGTCGTCTTACCCGTCTCAGTCCCCCGGACTGCCTCCTCGGACGCGGCTACCCAAACACGTTCTTCGTCTCTTGTGACGAAGAGGCGCGAAAAAGACGAAAGCCACCCGCAAGGGGCCACCCAACCCATCAGCGCAGGAAAACCACAAGCCACCCGCAAGGGGCCACCCAACCCATCAACCCCGCCCCTGGCTCTACGTCTGCCATCATGATCCCTTGTCACCCGCCCAAAGAAGATCTCTCCCCTTTGTTTTCTCAAGCCAAGCTGCCTGTACCAGACACAACAGCCAGCAGATGTGGGGTAAGCTGTAGAGCCAGGGGCGGCGGTGAGTGGACGGGTGGCCCCTTGCGGGTGGCTTTCGTCCCTTCCTCCAGCCCCAAAAAGCTCCATCCCTCAATCGGGCGCTCAGGCTTTCAGACGGACTTGGAAATAGCTTTCGGCGCGGATCACAGACGGTTTCCATCCCTCAATCGAGAGGGGTGCAAGTAATTTAGAACTGGAAAATCAGCCTGGTCGTTGCATTTTCACAAGAGCAAGTAACTTCTGGCTCGAATGCCTGCTCTCCCTTTCGATCAAAACGAGAGCAAGTAACTTCTGGCTCGACCTGGTTCTCCATCGAAACGAGAGCCAGTACCTCCGCACTCGCACGACTGGCTCTCCCATAGGAGAACTGTCCGCAGATGTTGACAGAAGCACAACTCCTTTTGCAGAGTATCAATCAAATCTCACCCAACAAAAGGAGTTCGTGTTATGATACCCTCCTCTGATCGCTTTGACCAGTCCGTCATCGCTGCTCTGCTCGACGAAGATCCCCTCGTGGCCGATTATCGGCCTTCTTTGCCCTCTTTGACTGGTCGCTCGTCGAGCGCTGGCAAGCCGCACGCTCGCCCTTTTACGGCTCTCATGGCCATCCGCTCTCGGCCTATCTCAAAGCCTATCTCATCCGCATCAAAGAAGGCTTGACCTTCAGTACCCGGCTGCGCGACTTTCTGCTCAAGCATCCTCTGCTCGTCATCGAACTAGGCTTTGACCTGCATCTGGATTCTCGGACCCTCTATGGCTTCGACGTCGAGAAGACCTTGCCCAGCCGCTACTGGCTCGGCGAGAAACTGCGCCAACTGGATCGCGGCTTGCTCACCGACCTGCTGGCCGCCACCGTGCGAGCCTTGCAAGTCGAGATCCCCGGCTTAGGCGAGACGGTGGCCTTCGATGTCAAGCATATCTACGCCTGGGTGCGCGAGAACAACCCACAGGTCTACGTCAAAGGCCCCTACAATGTCAGCTACATCCCCAAAGGCGACCCCGATTGCCGCCTGGGCGTCAAAAAGAGCAGCAACCAGAAATCCTCTGCCGAGGTGCCCTCGCAGTGCGGTGACGGCTCTGCCACCGGCAGCGAGCCAGCATCCGCTCTCGCCGCCAGCGGCCCGTCCACCCAAACCGGCAAAAGCAAAGGCAAGGGGAAAACCAAGAACAAGGACGAGAAGAAGCAGAGCCTCTTCGGCTACGGCTCCGGGGTGGCGGCTTGCACTGACCCGGTCTATGGCGATGTCGTGTTGGCCGAGTACACCTTGCCTTTCAACGAAGCCGATGTGACCTACTATCACCCCCTCTTCCAGCGCGTCGTCCATGCCTGCCAGCAGTATCCGACCCACGTGACGGCTGATGCCGCCTTCGATTTCTGGTCCATCTATGAGACGGTGGCTCATGGCTCAGGCATCGCTGCCATTGCCCTCAATAGCCATGGCCATGAGAAAGTCCCTCGCGATCCCGATGGCACCCCACGCTGCGCCGCGGGCTTACGCATGCAGCCGGCCTTTTTCTTCCAGCACACGCGCGGCTATCGGGTGCAGCGTTTTCGCTGTCCCTTGCTCTTGCCTCAGCCAAGCGGCCAGAACTGTGAGCATGCCCAATTCCTCAAAGGCAAAGGCTGTGTCAAAGACGCCAACTGGGAGAAAGGCGGCTTGATGCGAGCGCTGCTCGACCGGGACGGACCGCTCTATCACGTCATCTACAACCAGCGCACCGCCTGCGAACGCATCAATAGTCAAGCACAAGCACTTGGTATCGAACGTCCAAAAGTGCGCAACATCCGCTCAGTACGCAATCTCAATACCTTGACCTATCTCGTCATCAACGCGAAAGCTTTTGCCGAGGCCAAATCCATCAATACAGGACTTCTACAAATAAATTAGTTGCACCCCTTGAACGGGCTTCCCCGGCCATTTAGCCCAGAAAGGGAAACATCGAAATGGCAGCTTTGTTTACGTTTCAAACCCGAACGGGCTTCCCCGGCCATTTAGCCTATTGTTAATCTCACGTAGCACATTACCATATAGGAGTTTCAAACCCGAACG
>DASTKE010000291.1:0-8781 GCA_035716105.1 Ktedonobacteraceae bacterium
GAGGACGCGGGCGAGCACAAGGCGTCGCCCCTACGACTTCCCCCTCAAGGATGTAGACCTGTCTCGAACAGTGATTACGTTTGCATATGGTACTTTATCACGACAGGAGGACAATTGGCTGGATTGCTGGTAGCCCTGGCACTCTTTTGGCCGTAGACAAAGGGGCCTTCTAAACCGTATAATGAGAGGAGATTATGGAACTGTTCAACGGCGAACAGGAGGAAGTGTATATGCATGTTCGTGTGATTGGCGCACCTATGGATTTAGGGGCTGATCGGCGCGGGGTCGACATAGGTGCCAGCGCGATCCGCTATGCTGGTCTGCATGACCAGCTACATCGTCTGGGCCATACCGTCAGCGATGTTGGCAATGTCGTCATTCCCCAGCCAGAAAGCCAGCCCGTTGGCGAAACCCACGTCAAGTACCTTGAACCCATCATCCAGGTCGCGGAGGAGCTAGCCTCCCTGGTAACAGCCACGCTCGAAGCCGGTGAATTTCCCCTTGTGCTGGGTGGTGATCACAGCATTGCTCTGGGGTCGATTAGCGGCGTGGCGCGTGTCCATAAGGACGTGAGCGTGATCTGGATCGATGCACATGGCGATTTCAATACCGAAGAGACGACTCCATCCGGCAACATTCATGGCATGGTGCTGGCCGCGCTGGCGGGCATCGGTCACAATCAACTGGTCAATATCGGCGGTTGGACACCGAAGATCGACGCCAGTAAGCTGGTCATCGTTGGCGCTCGCGACCTTGATGTCGGCGAGCAGATGCTGCTGCGCCGGCACAATATCCACGTCTTTACGATGTCTCACATCGACGAGCAGGGAATCCACAGCGTAATGCAGCAGGCGCTTGCGATTGCCGGGACGGACAGCCCCATTCACCTGAGCCTCGACCTGGACGCGCTGGACCCGCGAGAAGCGCCGGGCGTCGGCACACCGGTACGCGGCGGTCTCAGCTACCGCGAGGCGCACTCGGTCATGGAAACCATCTGCGACTCCGGTCGTCTCATCTCGATGGATGTTGTCGAAGTCAACCCCATCCTGGACCGCGAAAATGCCACGGCCTTGCTTGCCGTCGAACTGGTACGATCCGCCCTGGGAAAGAAGATTCTGTAGTCTTGTAGGAGTAGGAGCAATGACGTTCCGAAACTCTTTCTCGTCCTTGATTCGTTCTACAGTGGAACAGAAACTACGAAAAGGAGGAAAGGCAGGCAGCAATGGCGCTGCTTCGCCGCACAAAAAATGGATGCAAAAGAGCTTTTTATGAATGGTGAGTTCGTACCCGCCGCGCAGGGAGTGGTACCGGTGCGCTCACACGGTTTTGCCTATGGCACAGGGTGCTTTGAAGGCATTCGGGGCTACTGGAACGAGGAAGAGGGGCAAGTCTACCTCTTCCGCTTACGCGAGCACTACGAGCGTTTTCTGCGCTCGTGTAAAATACTGCAAATCACGCTCCCCTATACCGTCGATGATCTGATCGAGATCAGCGCGGAACTGGTGCGCCACAACGACCAGCACCAGAATGTCTACCTGCGGCCCGTGGCCTACATAAGCGACGAGGCGCTGGGTGTGCGCCTGCACGGGCTGAAGAGCGATTTCATTCTCACCTCCGAGCCAGTGGGTGACTATGTGAGCACAACAGGGATGCGCTGCGGCGTCTCTTCCTGGCGGCGCGTCGACGACAACGCCATTCCCGCTCGCGCCAAGATTATCGGCTCGTATGTCAATTCCGCCCTGGCCAAGAGCGAGGCGATGCAGAACGGCTTCGACGAGGCGATCATGCTGACCCATGAAGGTCATGTCTCCGAGGGCAGCGCCGAAAACATCTTCCTGATCTTCAACGGGGAGTTCGTCACCCCTGCTCCCACCGAAAACATCCTGCTCGGCGTCACTCGTGACACCATCATGCAGCTGGCGAAGCGCGAATTCAACCGCCTGACCCGCGAGCGCGTTGTCGACCGCACGGAGCTGTACACCGCCGATGAAATCTTCCTCTGCGGCACCGGCGCGCAGATCGCGCCCGTGATCGAGGTCGACCATCGCCTCGTTGGCGACGGCAAGGTCGGGCCGATCAGCGACACCATTCAGCATCTCTACTTTGACGTGGTGCGCGGTCGTCGCCCCGAATATCGCGCCGAGTGGTGTACCCCCGTCTACACCGGCGTTCCCGCTCCGGTGGCAACGCCGAGCGTGCCACAACATTCCGAAGTGTAGACAACCGTAGGGGCCGATTGATCGCGCCCACCGCCGATTGATCGGCCTCTAGCTGGGGCCGATCATGAACTTGAACAACCAGGATCGGGAATGTCATTCTGAGCGCAGCGAAGAATCTTCGCAGGGTGAGGCCGATTCTTCGCTGCGCTCAGAATGACAGCTCCATGCCCGTTTTGGTCGTGAACATTCATCATCGGCCTCTACGGGTTTACAGATACCACAGAGAGATTAGCGCTTCGTGTACTGTGGGGCCTTGCGAGCGCGTTTGAGTCCGGGCTTCTTGCGCTCCTTCATGCGCGGGTCGCGAGTGAGGTAGCCGGCGCGGCGAAGTGCGAGCTTCCATTCGGGGTTGACGCGCAACAGCGCACGCGACAGGGCATGGCGAATCGCCCCTGCCTGGCCGCTGACGCCGCCGCCCAGCACTTTGATGTTCATGTCGTAGGTTTCGTCGTTCATGTCGAGCGCACGCAGGGGTGCGTTGATCGTCGCCATGACCATTTCACGCTCTCCAAAGTAGGACTGAGCGGTTTTTCCGTTGATAGTGATGCTGCCATCACCGTTTGGATAGAGGCGCACGCGGGCTACCGCCGTTTTGCGCCGCCCCATCCCGTAGTAGTACTCACCTTTGTTATCGGCCAAGGTCGCTCTCCTCTTTCTTTATACTCCTTACCACCACGCCAACGCTGCTCGTTCGCAGCCAGCTTCGCTCAGGCGCGGTGCAAGGAATTACTCTGCCTGCTCAGCCCCGGTCGTAGCCGTGGTAGGCTGCTGCTCCTGTTGCGTATGGGCTTGCCTCTGCTTGAGCAAGCTTTCCGGTCCCGTCCAGGGAACGGGCTTCTGGGCCTGGTGGGGATGGGTTGGCCCGGCATACACCTTCAGGTGGGACATGATGTCCGCGCCCAGGCGATTATGCATCACCATGCCGCGTACCGCGTGTTCGATGGCGCGCTCTGGATGCTTGCCTTCGAGGGTCTGGCGCAGCGTCGTCTGCTTCAGACCACCGGGATACTGGCTGTGACGGTAGTAGACTTTCTGATCCAGGCGATTGCGCGTCACGGCGATCTTGTCCGCGTTGATCACAATCACAAAGTCGCCGCTTTGCAGGTGCGGCGTAAACGTCGGCTTATGCTTGCCACGCAAGATCTGTGCGATCTGCGAGGCCAGACGGCCCAGAACCTGCCCCTCAGCATCAATGACGTACCAATCAGGTTGCAGTTCGGCAGCTTTGGCGCTATATGTCTTTTTCATTGTTCGTTCTCCAAACGCAATGTTTACGAGTTTTCTTCTGTCCGGTCAATGCTTCTTCCTGCCAGAATGATAGGGGAAAAGTGTGGACACCCCCTCTTTAAGCTCCTGGCACGTCGAACCCGAACACTTCAGGATAGTTCACCCGAACCAGACACAGCCCATGCGATGGGGCCGCTGAACCAGGGTGCGTCTTCTCCGCTCGTTGCACGATAGTAGCGAACTCGTCGAGGCTCAGTCGATGCTGCCCTACCAGCAACAGTGTACCAACAATTCTGCGAACCATGCCCGTTAAAAAGGCGTCCGCCGTAAAATCACAATAGATAAGTGCGTGTTCCGCGTCCCGCGTGCAGCGCGCTTCCAGCATTGTCCGGACGCAGGAATGCGGTCCTGTCTTGCGAGGATTAGTCTCCTCCGGGCTGCGCCCGAAGGCTCCGAAATCCTTGCGACCCAACAACAGTTGAGTTGCTTCGTGCATGGCGGTTTCATCCAGCGCCTGTGGGCGGAAGTAGCTATACCGCGCCCGCAGGGGCGATGGTACGCTGCCATTCCAGATTGTATAGCGATACGAGCGGCTCAGGGCGCTGAAACGGGAGTGGAAACGCTCAGGCGCTTCCTTCAGCCAGCGCACGGCCACCGATTTCGGCAGCACGGCGTTCAGCGCTCGCAGCCACACGTCGGGCATGAGCACTGCCTGCGTGTGGAAATTCACCACCTGCCCGCTCGCGTGAACTCCGGCGTCCGTGCGGCCCGCGCCATGCACGACCGACATCTGGCCGGAGATACGCGCAATCGCCGCCTCCAACTCGCCCTGCACGGTTGGCCCATGCTCATCAGGCTGCCGCTGGAAGCCATGCAGACCGGTGCCATCATACTCAATGCCACAGGCAAGATTTATCATGTTATTGAACGTGCATTATCGCACCCGGCGTTATACCAGGGCGATCTGGGCAACCTCGGCGGCATCGCCTTTGCGGCGACCCAGCTTCGTGATGCGAGTGTAACCGCCAGGGCGACCAGCGTAGCGGGGAGCAAGCTCCTCGAACATCTTCTTGACGACCAGTTCATCGGGCAGCGCACTCAAAATCTGGCGGCGAGCGTGCAGTTCAATGACCAGCGCTTCCTGTGCCGCCTGCAATGCGCGCTCCGCGTCCCCCTCGTTGGAGATGATGCGCAGCAGCTCCTCGCGGCGTGCTTTAAACTTATCTTCCTGAAACTTTCGCCCTTTATCGGTCAGGGGAGCCTTGCCTATTTCGGCGCGCTCCTCGTTGCTGGCGACCCGATCCTGGAGAGAGAAGCGGCCACGGCGCGCAAATTCCAGCATCTTCTCGGCCTTCTCCTCGTCGGTCACGACCGCTGCCAGGTGCTGACGCGACGCCAGGCGACCCTTCACGGCCTTGTCAATCAGTTTCTCTACTTCGCCACGGATGGCACGCGCACGGGTTTCCGTGGTCTGTATGCGATCATAGCGGATCAAGCCCGCCATCAGATTCCGGCGTGCGGCGCGGCGCTGCGGTTCCGGCATACTCATCTTAATACCGGCAATTCGATGCCTCAATTTAGTCCTCCTCCAGGTCGTGATCGCCGTTCATGTCGGCTCCAACGGCGCTTGGACGCTGCGAAGTCGAATTCGGCAGGAAGTTGCGAGAGAGCAGGCGTTCGCGCAACTCTTGCAGGCTCTTTTCACCGAAGTTACGCACACCCAGTAAGTCTTCCTCGTTCATTGAGAGCACCTGGCCCACTTTCGTGATGTTGCTGCGCTTGAGGCAGTTGTAGGCGCGCACCGAAAGATCGAGGTCTTCGATGGGGGTGTCGTAAATCTTCTGGGGAATCGGCCAGCTGCTCAATGGCTGCTTCTCTGGCTCGACCGATACCGCTCGGTAGTTGGCAAGCTGCGAGAAGAGCCGCACCAGAATATCTGAACTCTGGCGCAGCGCCTCATCCGGCGTAATCGTTCCGTCCGTCGTAATATCAAGAACAATTTTATCGTAGTTGGTCATCTGTCCCACGCGAGTGTGCTCGACGGTGTAATTCACCTTCTGCACCGGCGTGTAGATGGCATCGATAGGAATAACCCCGATGGGCTGGTCCTCTTTGGAGTCGGCAGGGACATAACCTCGACCGGTTTCCACGACCAGTTCCATATCGAGGCGTGCATCTTCGTTGTCCAGCGTCGCGATATGCTGCTCCGGGTTGACGATCTCTACGGTGCTGGGAGCCGTGATATCCCCGGCAGTCACCTCACGCTCGCCGCTCACTTCCAGACGCATCGAGACAGGATGGTCCGAAAAGGAGCGCAGGCGAATCTTCTTCACGTTCAGCACGATATCCGTGACATCCTCCATCACGCCGGGGACATCCTGGAATTCGTGCTGTACCCCCTCAAGGCGAACAGAGGTCACTGCTGCGCCGGGCAGCGATGAGAGCAGCACACGGCGTAGTGAGTTGCCCAGGGTCACGCCATATCCCGCCTCTAATGGCTCAATATCATAACTCGCATAATTTCCCTGTGTTTTCGTGTTTTTAATGCGAGGCAGAGTAATATCTAGCAAGGTTCCAACCTGCCTTTCTTCTTCTACCAGTGCTTACTGCGGGTTTCTTCTCTCTACTCTGTCATTATGCAAGAAACGAGTAATCCTGGTAGTCCAGGAGGTCATCCATGTTATCGCTGGTAGTACTCAACGACCATCTGCTCATCGAAGGGCAGTTCAAGTTCGTTGCGCGACGGCAGCGACAGTACGCGGCCTGACAACTCATTGATATCCAGGCTCAGCCAGACAGGCACACCTTTCTGCGCCAGGAGCAGCGCACGAGTCTTGAAGTACTCCAGACCTTTGCTGCGCTCGCGTACAGAGATAACGTCATTGGGTTTCGCAATAAACGAAGGGATATCCGTCTTGCGGCCATTCACGGCAAAATGCCCGTGGTTGACCAACTGGCGGGCCTGAGCACGCGAATCGGCAAAGCCCAGACGGTACACCAGGTTATCCAAGCGCATCTCCAGGACTTGCAACAGGTTTTCGCTGGTCTTGCCAGGGCGGCGAGCAGCCATGTTATACGTCTTACGGAACTGGCGCTCTAACACGCCATAGGTGCGACGCACACGCTGCTTCTCGCGCAGTTGCTTGGCGTAGCCAGACTCTTTGCGAGCGCGGCCTGTCCCATGCTGTCCGGGACGGCTGCTGCGACGTTCGAGCGTGCATTTTGCCATGCACTTGTCGCCTTTAAGAAACAGTTTTACCCCCTCACGCCTGCACAGTTTGCAAACGGGGCCGGTATAACGCGCCATCTAATTCTTTCCTCCTCACACGCACAGCGCGGTTACACGCGACGCCGCTTGGGCGGGCGGCAGCCATTGTGCGGAATAGGTGTCACATCAGTAATTGCTGTAATATTCAGGCCAGAGCTTTGCAGCGAGCGAATTGCCGCCTCGCGACCGGAGCCGGGGCCTTTCACGAAGACTTCGATCTGTCGCAGGCCATGCTCCATCGCCTTGCGGGCGGCGGTTTCCGCCGTGACCTGCGCGGCATACGGGGTACTCTTGCGCGATCCCTTGAAGCCCTGACCACCCGCGCTGCCCCAGGCAATCACGTTGCCGTTGGGGTCTGTGAGGGTCACAATCGTATTGTTGAATGTTGCTTGAATATGGGCCTGCCCGCGCGGAATCGACTTGCGCTCTCGCCGTCGCGGCTTGCCTGTCGGTGTTTTCTTTTTGTCTGCCATGCTTGCAATACCTCCCCGGCGTTACGCTACTTCTTGGCTGATGCCTTCTTCTTACCGGCCACTGTGCGTTTTGGCCCACGACGTGTGCGCGCATTGGTGCGCGTGCGCTGGCCGCGTACCGGCAAGTTGCGGCGATGGCGCAGGCCACGATAGCAGTTGATTTCGATCAACCGCTTGATATTCATGTCTACTTCGCGGCGCAGGTCGCCTTCAACCTTGTATTCGCGGTCGATCAGCTCGCGCAAGCGGTTGACTTCCTCCTCGGATAAATCCTTCACCCGCGTATCGGGGTTAACGCGCGCTCGCTGCAAAATCTTCTGGCTCGTAGTGAGGCCAATTCCAAAGATATAGGTCAGCGAAATTTCCACACGCTTGTCGCGCGGAATATCAACGCCGGCAATTCTCGCCATGTTTTCCTCCATATGTAGGGGCAATCCCCTGTGGTTGCCCGCCTGGCATATCCACCCCGCGCAGGTCTGTGCCTGTACGAGGCCGGGCGACCACTGTAGAGTGCGGATTTATCCAGCACGTGGTCGCCCCTACATGTTAACCTTGCTTCTGCTTGTGTTTTGGATCTTTGCTACAGATAACCATCACAATACCCCTGCGCCGGATAACTTTGCAGCTATCGCAACGCCGTTTTACTGAGGCGCGTACTTTCATAACTTGCCCTCCTCTATCGGGCGCAAGCAGTCGCGGTTTGCGCCCCTCTATTTTCCCTCACAGATAGATATGTCTATTTGCAGGTCAAGATGTCTATAAAAGCAAAAAGGAATCAGCACATTTCCTCTTTACGTATGTCTTCCGTTTTCCGGTAGAGATGATGCCAGTGAGAAGATTAGATCAGGCCCAACTGAGGAATAATGCCTCACTACCTCACGCGCCACGTGATGCGCCCTCGCGAGAGATCGTACGGTGAAAGAACCACGCGCACCTTATCGCCGGGTACAATGCGCACAAAATTCATGCGTATGCGCCCTGAGAGGACGGCCAGCACTTCGTGCTGCTCGTCGATTTGCACCTTAAACATGGCATTGGGGAGGGCCTCTAATACGGTGCCCTCTACCTCTATCTCATCTTTCTTTGCCATAGCATCCTTTCTCTGATACGGGATCATTGCTTCGCTGCTCTCTTCTCGTTGTGTTGTGTTCGCCCTGTTCTATTAACAGTATGCCATCTAGCCCACGCTTCTCCGCGGCAGCCGCTTCCACGTTCAAGCGTATAAAGAGGCTATCAGGCATGTTGCTCTGCGTTGCTTAGCATAATAAAGAGTGTCAGCAAGCGTTTTCCACGTACACAGCCAGCTTGTGGCCTGAGAGCGATGCGTCAAAAGGTATGATTCCATGATAAAATGGCAGCAGTTGTTACTGCTGCAGCCAACTACGAATTATAGCACACTCCTCCCCAAAAGTCGAGAGGGTTTAGGATGTCTTAATGGGAAGTTGTAGGGGCGATGCCTTGTGCTCGCCCGTGAAGGCCCACCTATGTCAGCGGCGGGCGAGCATAAGGCATCGCCCCTACAACTTCCCATCAGACGCCCACAACCCTCTCGACTTTTGGGGAGGAGTGTGCTATAATTCGTAGTTGGCTGCAG
>DASTKE010000292.1:0-7455 GCA_035716105.1 Ktedonobacteraceae bacterium
GAGCCTCACCAATCACGTTTCTTTCTCCAAGCTCTACTCCATTAGATGGCCAGGGTACATGCGGCCAGTATGGGGAATTTTATGTTTCGAGACGATGATTTTTTACAGAAGATTGATTACTCTATCCATGAGGCAAGCATATAACTGAGGCTCATTTACCGTCAAGATACGAAGGTTGAGATATGGTTGAGAATGGGTTAAGAATAGAGCGCACTCACACACGTTGATGCTAAAAAGCATCAACGTGTGTGAGTGCGCTCTAGCAGAAGAACTATGATAGAGTCATCTCCATCATCACCACTTCCGTCCCGCCCGGTGTCGTTTCCCGGTTGGTTTCGGTGAAGCCGTGGACGGTGAGGAAGCGGAGCATGGCGAGGTCGCGGGCATCTTCACGCGCCCAGAGCGTGGCGGCTTTGAGCGTGGTCAGTTCGGTCATCAGTTGCTCGTAGATGAGGTCGCCAATGGAGCCGGTGAGCAGGTCGGAGGCCATAACCAGGAAAATGCGGAAGCGGTCGCGCTCCTGACCGCCTTCTATGCCACCGTAGCCGACAACATTGCCGGTAGCGGTTTCCTGCGCGACATAGTGACGGCGCAGGTAGCCCGTCTGGTCAAAACGCATACGACTGCTGAGCCACTCCTGGTTCTCACGAGGCGTCCACGGAGCCGCCGCGTTCATAACATACAACACGGCAGGCCAATCTGTTTCAACCGCTTTTCGTAGTTTTATCTGCATACTCTTCATAGGGGGAAGATATTCCTTTCTTAGACATAAGCAATAGTTCAGAATAATATGCGTTCACAGCGCACCCATTCCTCTCACCGGCAGCCACATGTTGTTTGAAGGTGTGTTTCCCTGCACTCGTGCGTCTTCCCACGAGGCTATACAGAACATTGATTGTTCTTGATGCTTCTATCTTAATAGAACGTTTGCGAGCGTGTCTTGTCTAATTTATGCCTGTGGTACCGTACTCTTCGGCTAGTTTTTGGGAAAAGGAAAAATGTGTGCCAAAAAGTATTGACAAAACACAAAGGACGTAGTAATATACTCCATGTCAAGAAACCCGCTTGTATGTGCGGGTGAGTCGGTGACTATGGCGAAGAGGGTACACCCGTTCCCATCCCGAACACGGAAGTTAAGCTCTTCAGCTCTCATGATACTGCGGGGGCAGCCCCGTGGGAAAGTAGGACGCCGCCGACTCACCCGCCCACATGGGCGGGTTTTCTACGTGTTCCAGGTTTTAGAAGAAAGAGCGGAGGGATGGAACGAGATATTCTCTGGCTTCCCTGGGACAGGCCAGGCATAGAACACCTGCATCTGAGAGAGGATAACTCTGGCGTTGTGGCCGATAGCGTCATCATTGGCATGAGTGACGACAACATCCCTTTTCGGACGCGCTACATCATATCCTGCGACACACGATGGCGCATCCACACATTAAGCGTCTCCTTGCTGGACGACGGGAACCAGAGCCTTCAGTTACGAACACAGGGCGAGGGACGCTGGGTCACATCTTCCGGTCAGCCCATTCCATCACTGCATGGCTGTATAGATGTGGATATCGCTGTGACGCCGTTCACCAACACTCTCCCCATACGCCGCTTACAACTCAGCCCAGGCGAATCTCGCACCCTGCTTTTCGCCTACATCACCGTTCCAGACCTGCAATTCGCGCCGATGCTCCAACGCTACACGTGCTTAGATATACATGCCCACGGAGCATTGTACAGATACGAAAGCGTCGAAAGCGGCTATACGGCTGAACTTGCAGTCGATGCCGGTGGGCTGGTTATTGACTACCCCGGACTTTTTAGAAGGGTTTGAGCATATAAGGCGCGATGAAAAAATGCAAAACACGCTGTAGGTGCCGCTTTAGCGAGCACCTACGTTTTTCATTGCTCCTTATATGCCACGACACGCAACCTTCTATAATCGGCGAACCAGTGGCCGTCGCGGAAGAATTGGGGACGCAGGAGTTCCTCTATACGCGCAAGCACGCGCTCCTTCACATTGGGGGGAATGTCGCGAAAGACGCCGGGGGAAAACATTTGTAGCCAGATGCGTATGCCCTTTTCGCCCTCTTCCAGTTGTGTTGGGCGATCAAACAGCACCACGCTCTGCACCGCGAGGCCATGCTTTTCCAGCAATGGCGTATATTCACCAATCGAGGGGAAATACCAGCCTGGCTCCAGAGAAACGCCTGCCACTTCTTGCAGAGCCTGCTGGAGCGCTCCCATCAGATTCGCCACGTTGCCCTTGCCGCCCAGTTCGGCCACGAAGCGGCCACCGGGCCGCAGCGCCGCGCTGATATGTTCCACCACTGGCTCAGCCTCTTTGATCCAGTGCAGCGTCGCGTTCGAGAAGACCGCGTCAAATGTATAGGGCAATGAGAAGTTCCGCGCATCGGCCACCTGAAATTCGATGCCGGGATAGCCCTGGCGTGCCTGCTCGATCATCTCCGCAGAACTATCGATACCGACCACCCGCGCCCCCGACTCCGCAATGGCCTTTGTCAGGTGTCCGGTGCCGCAGCCCAGATCAAGGATCGTTTCTCCCGCCCGCGGCTCAAGCAGGGAGAGCAGCCCTTTGCCATACTGAAAAACAAAGGCGTGTTTCTGGTCGTACAACGCAGGGTTCCAATCAATCGTCGGCATAGTGTTCCTTTCCATAGAAAAACAGCTAATCGTAGGGGCCGATTGATCACGCGCAGCGCCGATTGATCGGCCCCTACGGGAGTTCTGCGCAGTTGCCGGACTCTTTTGTCAAACAGCATAATCACAGTATATCATTCCTCTTTTCCTCTCGCGAAACACAGGGTATCCATCCTTTTCGGGGTTATAGTAAGTGCAGTACTGAAAAAGGAGATGCGCGCATGACGCAATCGTCGGCTTCTGATTCGGCATCCGAGCCGCTTCCGGCATCCGAGCAGGAGCGACTCGGAGATACCGTAGCACGAGCGCGTAAAGGGGATCAGAAAGCATTCACCGAATTATTTGCCTGTTATCACGGCCCCATCTGCACCTATCTTGCGCACCTGGTGGGCAACGAGGATGTTGGACGCGACCTTGCCCAGGAAACCTTTATTCGCGCCTGGAAGGGCTTGCAGAAGCTTCAAGGTGAGCTGCTTTTCCGACCCTGGCTCTATGCCATCGCCACCAACGTTGCTCGCTCTCATCTGCAACGCGAGCGGCTTCCGCGCTGGCTCTCCTGGGGCGAGTATACGCGAGGCATTGGCGCGACGCAGGCAGCACCACATGCCAGTGAGCCAGGCGAACGCCTCGACGAACAAGAGTATATCGCGGAAGTTCTGGGAGCTTTGCCGCCGCAGTGCCGCACCTGTTTGCTGCTCCAACACGTGGGCGGTTTCTCACAGCGCGAGATCGCCGCCATCCTGGGCATCAGCGAAAAGAGCGTCAGCGCCTATGTGAGCCGTGGCCGCGAGCAGTTTCGCCTCATCTACCGGCAATTGAAAGGAGCGCCGCTCTCATGAATACGCCATCGACCTTTCTCACACCCTGCCCCCTCTGGGCCGAGAAACTGGCCGCGACCCACCCCGACGACCTCACACCCATCGAGCGCCAGGAACTTCAAGTCCACCTCGCAACCTGTCCCACCTGCGCGGCTATTCGAGCTGAATACGAGATCATGGGGAGATATATCAGCCGACTTCCCGTCGCCGATCCCGGTCCTGGACTGCCACCGGCTCTGCTGCATATGCTCCATCTACCGGCAAATCAGTCCGCGTGGATGCCATCCTCCACTGAGCATACATCTCAAGCTCCCTGTATCGCTTCGCTCCCTCCATCAACAACACGTCGCCATAGACGAAATATGCTTATCCAGACCATCGCCGCCGTCCTGATTGTTGGCGCTCTGCTCGGCAGTTTCTTCGCGCTCTTCGCCTCGCATCGAACCAACACCGCACAAAACGGCTATACGAAGACCTGGCACGTTATCCCCAGCCCGAATCCAGGCGCGGGCAGCAATCTGTTGCAGGGAGTAGCCGCTTTCTCGGCAAACGATGCCTGGGCAGTAGGAAGCACTGCTTCCAGCAGCACCGTTCCGGCCAAAAGCACACAGACGCTGATCGAGCACTGGAATGGGAAGCAGTGGAGCGTTGTTCCCAGCCCGAACAGCAGCATGGATCAAAATACCCTCGTCAGCATCATCGCTCGCTCGCCCAATGATATCTGGGCCATCGGAACCGCCTTCTCATCTCCCTCCGAAACCCCTCAGCCGCTGGTTGAGCATTGGAACGGGAAGCAGTGGAGCATCTTGAACACGGGCAAGCTGGCCTTGCGGCCCAATGTCAATCCGCAGATCAACATACTGACGGGTATTGCCTTTATAGCGCCGGATAATATCTGGACTGTTGGCACCTCTGATGATGAACACCGCACTACAACGCTGATCGAGCACTGGAACGGGAAGCAGTGGAGCATCATTCCCAGCCCAAATCCGGGCGTATCGAGAAACGAACTGCGTAGCATCACCGCCATCACGCCCAACGATATCTGGGCTGCTGGCCTCTCCGCTTACGGGAATAGTGCTACACTGGCACAAACGCTGGTCGAACACTGGAACGGCTCCCGATGGAGCATTGTTCCCACGCCACCGATTGGTTCAAGCGACAACTACCTCAATGCCATCTCCGCCATTTCCGCCAGCGATATCTGGACAATCGGCGTCTCTTCCAATGATGAGTTTTCCGCAGCCGGTCAACCACTGATCGAGCACTGGAACGGCAGCCAGTGGAATATCGTCAAAAGTCCAACCCTCCAGAACAGTTTTCTTGGTACAGTGATGGCGCTCTCGGCACATGATGTCTGGGCTACCGGCACCAGCTTTCAAAACGGCAACCCGGCAACGGGTACAGGACATGCGCTTCTCCTGCACTGGGATGGCTCGCAATGGAGCCTTGTCACAACCCCGGATGCAGGCTCTGGTACAGAAGCTACGCTTACCACCCTCTCGCTTATCCCCGGCTCCAACAGCATCTGGGCCGTTGGCTCCTCCAATCAGACCAACAGCCAGCACGCCTCCACGTTCACCGCGCTGTATTATTAATATCCGTAGGGGCGATGCCTTGTGCTCGCCCGCTGTAGCAAACAGGCATCGCCCCTACGGATATCTCTCATGCATATTTCATCCCCAGTTCCCTCAAAAACCTGTTGCAATAGCGCCCTCTTACGGGTATACTTGCGAGCAAGAGGGACTGGCGCTCTGCTTCAGGACGAAAGCGCCTGGAGAGGCACTTCGTCATTCGTCAGATAACCCCCTATCTTCCTGGGGAAGAGAGCCGGTACCCTATTTCACCTCCTGACGATCGACACGAAAGGAACGGAGCGATGCCTGCACCCGAAGCCCTGGCCTTTGACATGTACGGCACCCTGGTTGACCCGGTGCGCATCTGGAAGAAGCTCGAACATTCCATTCCTGCCGGGGCCGTGCGCGTGGCCGAGGTCTGGCGGCAGAAGCAGTTGGAATACACCTTCAGGCTTACGGCGATGGAACGCTACGAAGATTTCGCGGAGGTCACGCGCAAAGCCCTCGATTACGCGCTTGCCGACGCGCAAGGGCAGCTCAGCGCCGCACAAAAAGACGAACTGATGGCGCAATACAACAACCTGGAATGCTTCCTCGACGTTGAGCCGGGCCTGCAAGCGCTGCAAGCGGCGGGACACGCGATGATGGTCTTCTCCAATGGCAGCCCATCCATGCTTAGCGCCATCATGGAGGCCGCGAACCTCAATCGCTACTTTTCCGGCTTCGTCAGCGTCGATGATGTCAAAGTGTTCAAGCCAGCGCCGCAGGTCTACCAGCTTGCCGCCAACCGGCTCGGACGCCCCATCGGCGAGGTGCGGCTCATCTCCTCCAATCCCTTCGATATCGTCGGCGCGCAAGCCGCCGGTATGCAGGCGGCCTGGATCGACCGCTCCGGTGGCCTCTTCGACACGCTCGGCCCACGTCCTCCCCTCGTCGTTAGTACGCTCGTCGAACTGGCCGAGGCGCTGGCAGCCTCTTAACTTCCTCCCTGGCCAGTCGCCAGACCCCAGAAGAACAGGATGGCGGCGGAGAACATCACAAGGGCAGCGAGCACCAGCAAGACATTGATTGGCCAGCTGAGGCGTTTGCCGCGCATGATCTTGCGGTTGTTGCCGATCATGACAAGGAAGACGATCATAATGGGAGAGAGCACGCCGACCAGCACGTTGGCGTAGAAGATGAGCGTAATCGGATCGATGCGCAGAAGGGCCAGTCCCAGACTCGCCAGCAGGGCAAGTGACAGGACGATGTAGAAGCCTTTCGCCCGCGAGGGCTTTTCGGAAAGGCCGCAGGGCCAGGCGAAAATGTCCGATACGCCATACGAGGTGCTGGCGAGCATGACCGGAATGGCAACCACCCCGGCCCCGATCAGGCCAACGGCGAACAGGTATTTGGCGAACGGGCCGAGCAGCGGCTGCAGCGCCTGCGCCGCGTCCGCCGCCGTCTGGATCGATTTGTGATGCGTGAAGAGGGTCGCAGCCGCGGTGATAATGATGAAGTAGGAGACAAGGTTGCCGCTGATCACACCGGTCGCAATATCGCCCGCGGCCTCGCGCAGTTTCTGCAAGAATGTGCCTACACGCCTCTCCTCCGATTCGCCTTTCACCTGCCAGTACATGGTGTAGGGAGAAATCGTCGCGCCCAGCAGCGCCACCGCCGCGCTGATATCGGCAAAATTGAAAGAGACTTTCGGCACAAAGGTGCTGACAAACACCGCCCCCCAGTTCGCATGGGAGAAAATCGCCGTGACGATATAGGTGACAAATGCCAGGCTCAGCACGGTAAAAATCTTTTCGATAGTTCTGAAGTTACGAAACACGGTGATGTACCACAGGATGACCGCGATGGGAACGACGAACCAGACCCAGGAGATGCCGGTAATCAACTGCAAACCACTGCCCACCGCCACCAGATTGCCCGCGACCAGCGCCGTATTGGCAAGCACAAGCACGAGCGCGGCCAGTGCAGCCACCCAGCGGCCATAGCTTTCGCGCAGGATATCACCGAAGCCCTCCTGCGTGATACGTCCAATCTCGGCACAGGCGAACTGGACAGAGAAGTACATGGGGGTCGAGAGCAGCATCAGCCACAGGTGACTGAAGCCTACCCTTGCCCCATCTATCGAGTAGGTGGCGACAGCCGTTGCATCGTTCCCGGCCATGCCGCCGAGAAAGCCCGGCCCGATATTCCGCAGGAAGCGAACGATTTTGTTTTGCGAGGGCTGTTTCTGCTTCCCCTGCTGCTTATGGTGTTCTTGCTGTTCAGAACCACCACTTTCTTTTTGATGTATGATACTCTTACTCATACTATATCCTTCAGAAAGTCGTAGGGGCGATGCCTTGTGCTCGCCCGCTTCAGAAAGTCGTAGGGGCGATGCCTTGTGCTCGCCCGCGCTCCGGATAAGCCAGCGC
>DASTKE010000293.1:0-5848 GCA_035716105.1 Ktedonobacteraceae bacterium
CCACGCCCATCTTTTGTATGCCAGTT
Organism: Ktedonobacteraceae bacterium; assembly: GCA_035716105.1. Classification (GTDB taxonomy): domain Bacteria; phylum Chloroflexota; class Ktedonobacteria; order Ktedonobacterales; family Ktedonobacteraceae; genus CADDYT01. Next base: position 27 of record DASTKE010000293.1, read on the forward strand.
TTACGGTGCGGCAAACCGTTCCAGGCCGAATGGGCGAATCAATTTTGGCGTCTGACCACTCTTGCATCTTCGCATGCAGCGGTCTGACATGGTATGATTATAGATGTCTTTTTAATGCTTAAATGGATGGTTTTTTACGAAAACGAGCAAAAGATACTACAAAAAGAGTAATGTCGATGTTGGGCTGCAACCTTTGTGGCGGGAGGACGATTTTCAAGTATAAAAGATATCCGCCACGCTGGTGACATCGTTCTTACTATCAGAAGGAGTGCTTGAACAACTCAATACGTCTAACGTATAGACGAGCAATCTCCTGGCTGGATGTTTGTGTAATAAAAAGCGAAACTATAGCAACCTTTTTATTGGGGGGTCAGGAATATGTTGGATTCGAATATCTCCGGGGTTGTGAGAGAGCGGATGAAAGTGGCTATACGCCAGTCTCAAGCAGGTGAGAAGGGGGTGGTATACATGACGGAGTACGATAATCTACCCCATCATGTGATAGCGGAACTCCTGCATGAATTTGCTTATCAGAATAGACAGAAGCCGCAGAAGTCAGCGGAAATTGTCTTTCGTTATACCGGTCGCCAGGAATCCATGCCGGTTCCGCTGTACTGCTTAAGCACGGCGCAAGACCGGCACGCCGAGGTGGTGCCGTTTACCGAGATACCCCTGCGTGTGGGCTTAATTAGTATGCGCCATTTGCCGCTCGACCATATGGTTGATATCAGCTGGTTGTTGAACCAGGAGATTCCGCACAATGAGGCGTATGGGAAAAAAGATGAGTACTTCTATAAACAATCGCTCAAGCAGCTAGAGCAATTCACAAAGAAAGGCATCCGGCGCATTCATCTCTACCAGACAGGCTATCACGCCGCGGTGATTGGCTTCTACCGCTCTCTGATCGAATTCCTGAAAGAGCAGCAGACACGCCGACCTACCTATTGTGTACTGGAGGTGACACCGTATTACTATGACCTGATGCAGCGTTGTTATTGGAGGGGAAGCACATGGAGCTAGATGTCAGGGAAGACCTCATCATGTCTCTGTTGAAGCTGGCAGATCGTTTTAACTGCACGATAGAGATGGCGACCTACCTGGCAATGTTGTCGGTGGGCGGGCCAAAGAAATTCTTTCTCTGGTACTGCAACCTTGGGGGTCAGGTAATAGGTGATGAGCGCATTCCACCTGAGTGCCGTCCATCCCTCTTGCTCTGCCCCGATGATCTGGAACTCGCTCTGCTGCTGGTGCGCGTCTGGTTTCAGTCTGGTTCGACCAATCCAGAGCGCGAAAAGTGGGCGAAGCACTGGAAGGTGAATCATAGCAATATTATCAATGCTGTGGAGCGCAAGCGCAATCAGCTGCTGTTAGAACACTTCTATAACAAGAGCGATGATGAGTACGTGCGTCCTCTCGATCTGCGCTTGCTGCCGAAGGTTCGTCTCCTGCTGGCCTTCCACTTTTTGGGCCTTGACCACTCATCCACGGGGCAGGGAGATACGCCGGGCCTTAGAGGAGGCTTCTATGCCAACGGCAAGCCGAATGTGAATATTCACCTCGATTCCGTATGTTATGGACGCAATCTGCCCGCGTTTCTCTACCTGCACGCTGAACAGGAGCAGCGTCAGCGCGCCATCGAAGCGCGGCAGGTGATCGCTCTCGATTCTCGCTGGCTGGACTGGCTCAGACAGAAGGAACGCGATCAATACGATCTCGCCGCCTTTATCGTCAAGGAAACGCGCTACGAAGACGATATAAAGGTGCGGCTCTACCCGGAGAAAAGGGGCGATTTTCTCGGTCAAAGCCTGGTCTCGCTGTTCCAACCGTTCGCGTATATCGACCGTGGAAACCGGCAGCGTGAGGAGATGAGGGTAGAGCGCTACTTTGGGCCAGGTAGCATCTGCGGCATTAACGAACCGCCCAGAGAAGAGGTGCTCAAGGAATACCAGGTGGATCAGCGCTACCTGGGCAAGGTGACAAAAATCCATCCTGCGCCGGACAACTATGCAGAAGTGGAGTTTGAAGGCGGCCTGAAGGGTAAATTACCTCTTGAGTGCATCTGGAGCCGCTGCGAAGATATACGGGATGAGGACAGCATCACCGAAAACGAAGAAATCATTGTCTATATCACCTACATCAATCGAAAGAAAAGGCAGGCAGAGTTGGACGCCCGTTTGCCCGAACTCAATCCCTATAAAAAGTTCAGGAATGGCCAGCCGGTCAGGGCCAGAATAGCGGAGGTAGGTCAGCGCTACGTCCTGGTTGACCTGCATCCGAAAATACCGCTCGTCAAAGCGCATGTCTTTGCGAAATTCCTGCGCGATATGCGTACCCACTTTACCGTCAACGAAACCGTCATGGTGCTTATTCGGGAGGTCGATCCTGCTGAACAGTATATAGAGGTTGGCCTCTCGGTCGATTAATGTTTCCCATCTTTACCCTGACAGTTAGCAAAGAAAAGAAGGTTTTGTTTGACAGCGGGCTATCCCTTCTTACACCGCTGTCAAACAAAACCTTCTTTTCTCTTCCACCATCTTTTTGCTGGAATGCGCTATCTCATAACCGGAAATGTCCGAAAGGATATGGCGCTGCGCTTCTTCTCTCTAAAAGTGAGTTCTAAAGTGGGAATAGAGAAGCGCAAGAGGCAGCTAAGTTTAGAATATGCTTAGATACGTATTGCTGACTTGTATTATCTACACACTTTTGATTACTGTATAAATAGCAAAGAAATATGCGCTTCTTCGCTATTACATGACAGATGAGTATTGGCGCTCTAGAGATGAGTATCAATAAAGTGTGAATACGATATTCATATGTGCCATACGAGGTATGAAAACATAGAAAGAAAAAATGAGAGATGTTCGGTCAAGAGAAGCGAGTTGTTCTGGCATCGTTGGCACGGCCTACTTTGCTGGAAACAGAGTATCACGATCTCGTGGTGAACGCCCTTGCCGACCGTCGAGCAATGTTGGATACCGCGCTGGCGAAGTTCGCAGCGCGGGCCGGAGCAGTAGCCGAAGCCGCGGCGCGGCTGGTGGAAACATTACAAACGGGACACAAGGTGCTAATTGCGGGCAACGGAGGGAGTGCTGCCGAAGCGCAGCATTTTGCCGCCGAACTGGTTGGCCGCTTCAAACGCGAGCGCGCTCCTTACGCCGTGCTCGCCCTGACGACAGACACCTCGATTCTGACCGCCGTTGCCAATGATTACGGCTACCATGATGTCTTTGCCCGGCAGGTTCGCGCATTTGGCCAGCCCGATGATCTCCTCATCACCTTCAGCACCAGTGGCGAATCTGAGAACCTCGTGCGAGCGGCTCAGGCAGGGCGCGAGCACATGCTCACGGTCGTTTCGATTGCGGGCGACCGTCCCAACCGGCTTGAACGGTTGTCCGACGTGTCGATTCGCGTTCCCGCGCTCGACACTGATATCGTGCAGGAACTGCACCTGACGGTTTTGCATATGCTCTGTGACATCGTGGAGCAGAAACTTGCTGCTGCCGATTGGAAGGAGGACGCGGGTCAATGAGGCAACCGGCTGTCTTCCTCGACCGCGATGGAACGCTGGTCTACCCGCGCCATTATCCATCTCGCCCGGAAGAACTTCACCTGTATGAACATATCGCGCCGGGTTTGAGAAAAATCCAGAGCGCAGGCTTCCGGCTGGTGGTGATTACGAACCAGGCGGGCATTGCCCGTGGATACTTTACTCACGATGATCTACGGCTCATGCACGAGTACCTCACAGGTGAGCTTGAGCAACGCGGTGTGCGGCTTGATGGTATCTATCACTGTCCGCACCATCCAGAAGGCGTAATCCCTGAACTGGCGATTCGCTGCACCTGCCGCAAACCAGCACCCGGCATGTTGCTTGCCGCCGCCGCCGATCTGGATATCGATCTTGCGCGCTCCTGGCTGATCGGTGATATTCTCGATGATATTGAGGCCGGACACCGGGCTGGCTGCCGCAGTATCCTGGTTGATCTCGGCACGGAGCCGCGCCCGGTGCGTCCCCTGCGCTGCCCCGATTTCGTTGCCCGCGACACGGCCCACGCCTTGCGCATCATTCGCACCCTTGAACACCTCGGTGCGGCGGCACATCTGGCCTACTGTCCGCCAGCGTGGGGAACGCTGCCCCGGCGCGATCAATCGCGCCCCTACGTGGTTCTGCCCGGCTAGAGCAAATGGAGAACATATAGCTATGACAACCTCTATGACGACCGCAGTTGACCTTGTGCGGCGCTTTCGCCAGCTACGCGCCCTCGTGATCGGTGATGCCATGCTCGATACCTACCTGGAAGGTACGGCGGCACGGCTCTGTAGCGAGGGACCGGTTCCGGTGGTGCGCAAAATCACGGAGCAGCGCAGCCCCGGCGGCGCGGCGAATACCGCCGCCAACCTGCGGGCGCTGGATGCTGAGGTCGTCTTCCTGGGCATCACCGGGCGCGACATCGCCGGTTCGCTGCTGCGCCAGGCACTGCGTGGGCGCGGCGTGAGCGATCAATGGCTGGTCGAGGACGACCAGGCCAGCACGTTGCATAAGATGCGCATCCTCGCCGATGGGCAGTACGTCGTGCGCTTCGATGACGAGGAGACGCACAGCTATAGCCCGGAGAGCCACCAGAAGCTGCTGGCTCATCTCGAAGCCCTTCTGCCAACCTGCGACGTGGTCATCATCTCCGATTACTGCTATGGTGCGCTCTCGGATGGGCTAATTGAGCGTTTGAAGACATTGAGGCAAATTCACCCCTGTCCTCTGCTAATCGACTCGAAAGACCTCTATCGCTTCCGCGACGCGAATGCAACGGTCATTACGCCCAATCAGCTAGAGGCCCGGCTGCTGACGCAGTACCGCGACACTCCGTTTGTCACATCGGGTCGCGGACGCGATTCATCGCGCCCCTCCGAAGTCGAGCGTGTGGGGCAGCAGGTGCTCGCGCTCATCAACGCGCAGCACGTCGCGATTACGCTGGCTGGAGATGGCGTGTTGTTGATTGATCGGCAGCACCATACGCTGCACTTGCCTGCTCACCCGGCGCAGCACGCCAACGATATCGGCGCGGGTGACTCCTTTGCCTCGGCTATGGCGCTCACGCTCGGCGCGGGAGCCAGCGTTGAGGACGCGGCGCGCATCGGTATCGAAGCCGCCAGCATCGCCATCGCCAAGCGCGGCACCGCCGTTGTGCAGTACCAGGAACTGCTGCAACGGGTGAGCTTGCACGATTATGCGCGCCATTCGCGGGGACAGATTCCCGTCACCGAAATGGAGTCGCTGCTGGCGCTCTCGCAACTGACGGCGCGCCTTGACGTTGAGCGGCAGGCAGGGAAAACCATCGTCTTTACCAACGGCGTTTTCGACATCCTGCACGCCGGACATGTGCAGTTCCTGCGCCAGGCGAAGCAGTTGGGCGATGTGCTGGTGGTGGCCGTCAATAGCGATAGCAGCACGCGGCGGCTGAAGGGGCGACAGCGTCCAATCATCAGCGAGCGCGACCGGCTGGCCCTGGTGGCCGCGCTCGACCCGGTCGATTACGTCCTGCTCTTTGACGATGACACGCCTACGGAACTGATTCGCCACCTGCGCCCGCACGTCCATGTCAAGGGCGGCGATTACACCGACGAGGTCTTGCCGGAGGCGGCGGCGGTACGCGAGGTTGGTGGGCGTGTCGTGATTCTGCCTCTGGCTGGCAACCTGAGCACCAGCGGCGTAATTGATCGCATCGTGGCCCTGGCAAGGCACGGCGAAAACGAGGGTCAATGATGATGGACGCTTCATGGTCTCAGGCTCGCCGCGTCCTGGCTATCCGGCTCGACAATCTGGG
>DASTKE010000294.1:0-2498 GCA_035716105.1 Ktedonobacteraceae bacterium
GATGGACAGCAGGCTGGCAAGTTGCTCAAAAATTTCAATGGTGTCAGCAGCCTGGATAGCGAAAATACCAATTTTGGCCTTGAATTTGAGCCGCCTGACCAGGGTTTGTGTGCTGGTAACGGCTTCGTGGTCGAGCCTGTGAACTCCGCTTTCACCATCTACCGCTCGACTGGCTCGGTGGTTGCCGGTCCATTCAACGTCAACCTGCTGTACGATGAAGGTCCCCACCAGTTTACAAGCGACCCGCGCTGCTACTATGACAGCTCAACGCACACCTGGTTCGCCATCATCCTCTTCATTAATTCGTCGAATACCGAGGCCCGTACCGATATCGCGGTCAATCCCTCCGGCGACCCGACGAAGCCCTGGACAGTCTATCACCTGGATGCCACCGATGACGGCTCCAATGGGACGCCGAGCCATCCTGGCTGCCCCTGCTTTGGCGATCAGCCACTGCTCGGCATCGACTCGCAGAATCTCTATATCAGCACCAACGAGTTTTCTATTCTTGGGCCGCAATTCAACGGCGCGCAGATCTATGCCGTCTCGAAGTCGCAACTTGTCGCCCTCGCCAAATCAGTCAATTTTGTCCATTTCTCTCACCTCAGCATTGGCGGCGCGATTGCCGCTTCCGTTCAACCCGCGATTACCTTTGGCCCAAGCGATGCCGAGTACTTTATGAACTCGCTCGACCCATTTGGCACCTTCGATAGTCGCCTCGGCGTCTGGGCCATGACCAATCGTGGCGCGGTCTCTCAGGGCGGCGTTCCAACCCTGTCTTCTCTCGTTATAACTTCTGAAGCCTATGGAGTGCCTCCCGGCGCTCAGCAGAAGGGGGCGACGAGCCTGCTGGACGCTGGCGATGATCGTATGCAGCAGGTGCAATACATTGAAGGTCATCTCTGGAGCGCGCTCGATACCGCGCTGACCATTCCAAATGACACCGCACCACGCGCCGGAGCCGCCTGGTTCGATATTAAGCCGAGCCTCAATGGCAATAAGATCGGTAGCGCCAGTATCAGCAAGCAAGGCTATGTCGCCTTGAAAGGCAATTACCTGCTCTATCCAGCTATTCAGGCCAGCTATACTGGCACGGCAGCCATCGTGATGACGCTTTCTGGCAAGAGCTTCTTCCCCAGCGCCGTGTACACAGTCCTGCAAGAAGGTCAGAAATCATTTGGCACGATTCACATCGCTGCCTCCGGAACCGGCCCTTACGATCCCACGGCCACCCGCTGGGGTGACTACTCGTGGGCTATCTACGACCCGGCACAGCAGAGCTTCTGGATGGCGACGGAGTATATTCCGCCCGTCTCCAGTCAGACCACCGATAGACACGTGAACTGGGGTACTCGCGTCATCGAGGTTAGCGCCGACAAATAACCAGATAGCAAGAGCGGTCATAGAGACAGTAGGAGGTGCTCATCGGCCCAGTCGGTGAGCACCTCCTACTGTCTCTATGACCGCTCTTGCTGGTTCATGACGATTATAATACATAACGTAGGGGCGCGATTGATCGCGCCCGCTGCCGCTCGCCTCTCGGTGTGTGGATATATGCTGACTGCCGACGCGCAAGCTGTCGGCGCAGGCGCGATCAATCGCGCCCCTACGTTATGTATTACTAAGGAGCGGTTATGGCTGAGAAACTGCGTTTTGGCATTGTTGGCTGCGGGGTGATTGGCCCGACGCACGCGGAGGCGATCAATAGCTTGCCGGATGCGCAACTGGTGGCCGTGGCCGATATCTCTCCTGAGAGGGCGCGAATGCTGGCGGAGCGCTATGGAGCCACTGCTTATACCGATATTGGGGAGATGCTGGCTCGCGAACAACTGGATGTTGTGACGGTCTGCACACCAAGCGGGATGCACGGGACGCACGCGATTCAGGTTATGCGCTCAGGGCGACACGCCATTGTGGAGAAGCCAATGGAGATCAGCCGCGCCGCAATGGACGAGATGCTGCGCGTGCAGCAGGAGATGGGTGTGAAGCTCGCGGTCATCAGCCAGCATCGTTTCGACCCCGCCGCGCAGCAGGTGTACGCCCTCGCACAGGAGAACGCCTTTGGACGGCTGGTACTCGGCAACGCGCTGATCCCCTGGTGGCGTTCGCAAGGGTACTACGATAGCGGCGCGTGGCGTGGCACCTGGCAGCTTGATGGCGGTGGCGTGCTCATGAACCAGTCCATTCACTCTATCGACCTGCTCCAGTGGTTCATGGGTCCGATACGCAGCATTTATGCCTATACCAGTACGCTGGCGCATCGCATGGAGACGGAGGATGTGGCCGTAGCGGTACTGCGTTTCGCCAGCGGCGCGGTTGGCACGATTGCAGCGACCACAGGGGCATATCCGGGCGTAACCACGCGCATCGAGGTCTTTGGCGACCGGGGTTCTGCTATCATCGAAGACGACGAACTCAGCTACCAGCACCTGGCCCGTGACGACTCTGAAGAGGCTGGTGCATACGGTACGAATATACAAAGTGAGAAGGGGCAGGAG
>DASTKE010000295.1:0-2211 GCA_035716105.1 Ktedonobacteraceae bacterium
GGCCGGAATGGAGGCGACCACCTGCACCACCGGCTGCAAACGGCGCGACCAGCGAGGCGAAAGTCCGATGGCCACGCCAGCCGGTACCGTCCATGCTACGCCAATCAACAATGCTGCCAGCGTGCGCAGCCACGTGGCGAAAGCAGCCAGCAGCAAGCCGCCCCACGCAGGAAGGCTCACCTGCGCAAGCAACTGAATCATATTCCATAGCCCTATCAAGACGAACACCGCTAGCAGGAGTGCCAGGACAACTTCCACGATTCGCCGGGCGGAATAGGAGCGAGAAGCTGTCTGGGATGAAACCTTTATGCTTGCCTCTGTCCCGGGGAGTGACTGCAAGCGGTTCAAGAAACGTGCTAGCAACTCCCCAATCGGTCTGAATACTTTGCGGTTCATCAAGGCAATCAGTGCGGAACGCCGCACTGCATCGAGCACCGGGGAGTGTGGCGCTTCACTTCCACTGCTCAGTTCCACTTTGAATTTGTCAGCCCAGGCGACCAGAGGACGCCAGAAAAACAGGTCAAGCAAGATAATCAGAATGATTAACGTAGCCAGACCGAGCAGTAGCGCCCCGGTATTGCCTTGATTAGCTGCGACTTGCAAGTAGGAGCCAAGTCCCGGCAGCTGGAATGAGCGACCCGTCCCCAGCGTAAACTGTTCAGAGGCCATCAAGAAAAACCAGCCGCCTGCCCAGCTCATCATGCTGTTCCAGATCAATCCAATCATCGAGGAGGGCAGTTCCAGCTTGAAGAAGCGCTGCCAGGGACGTAGCCTGGCGATGGCAGCCACCTCTTGCAGGTCGGTTGGCAATGTGCGTACCGAGTGATAAAAGCTGAAGGTCATATTCCAGGCCTGGCTGGTGAAAATGAGGATGACGCTGGCGAGTTCCAGCCCGATATTGGTGTGTGGAAAGACCGCCACCAGCGCTAAAATGACCACGGGCAGAAACGAGAGAATGGGAATGCTCTGCAAAATGTCGAGGATAGGAACCATGACCACCTCTGCCCGGCGGTGTGTAGCGGCAACATGCCCATAGACCAGGGTAAAGACCAGCGCAAGCAGGTATCCCAGTATCATGCGCAGCAGTGAATAGCCCGCGTAGACTGGCAGAGCGGTAAATGATAAATCAATATGTACAACAGGTGTCAGCGGAGCCGCCCAGCGCGAAGCTGCCACGACGATCAGGGCAATGGCGGCGACGAGTGCCAGCACCACCAGCAGATCAATGATGCCGTAGCGCCGCCTTTTCTGCTTGCCTGGATATTTTCGCCGCTCAACGGTACCAGCGTGCGAGGGTTGTTCAAGCTGTTCGCGCTCACGCGGATTGTCTGGCAGATATACCTGGGCCATGGGCTACCTCCTTAATATGCATCCTCATCGGTCTCTCCTTTTCCCTCGGTGAGAAAAAGTGCCTGATATGGTAGGAGTGGAACATACTTTTGCTCTCTGCGTGCCTGGCATAAATGTATCATACCATGCTCTGTAGTATCGGGAGATGTTATCGTTCCATATTGTCATGAAGTACTCCTCTCCTCCTCTTGACACAACAAGAGTATGACAGTATCAAATTTCTCACAGGCAGAACAAGACGAGACCTATTGCGCTTCTCATTGCATGTGCGCTTACAACAGCACAGAGCCATGCGCCTGCGATGCATCTAATGGATTGGCGACTGCATGAGTGCGATGGAATAACACGTTATAACAGAACAGCAAGTGCTGTCTGTGACAAAATGAATTGCGTTTGCACATCTCAGTCGCTGGTAAAGTGGAGGAGTGAGAGGAGATATCATTGATACCGGAAGAGTTCCAGTACGAAGAAGAATATACCTCACACTACTCGCTTTTCATTTGTGGTTGGTAGGAAAAGCGAGTGGTGAGGTGATAGCGTTGGTCAATGCAGATCAAGAATGAAGAGCTATCAGCTCAGCAGCGCCTTTCCTACGGAACCATGTAGACCCCTCTCGCTACTGGGAGGTTGACTACTTCCTCCGTCCATACGGACTGTTTCTCCTTTGTTCGTGTGAACTCGAACGCACTATACAAACCGGTCCAGGGCGTCTTTGATGTCGCGAATGGCCTCATCAGGCTCGCCATGTTTAACAGCTCTGGTGACGGTGTGCTCGATGTGGTGTTCCAGGATAGCCTTGCCTACCTGGTCGAGCGCGGCGCGTACAGCTGCGATCTGTGTCAGCATATCGTCACACTCGCG
>DASTKE010000296.1:0-6067 GCA_035716105.1 Ktedonobacteraceae bacterium
ACGCGCATCGGCATCATCCGCACCGGCCAGTTGATCGCCACGGGCAGCGTGGACGAACTCTTGCGCTCCACCAGCCGCTGGGAAGTTGAGGTCGCCAATCCAGAGCAGGTGGCACAACTGCTGGTGAAGGTACCCGTGTTGCGTTCAGTCGACATCGAGCAGAACACAGTCGTCATCAACGCGCCACATATTCACGGGCGCGATATCATCCATTACCTGGCACAAAACAGTATCTGGCCCGAAACAGTGAAGCGCAGCGAGGAAGACCTTGAGCATATCTTCCTGCGCCTGACAGACAAGGAGGCGGGACTATGAGCCAAACCGCGTGGCAGGGCAACTCGCCCTCGTTTCCTGCCCCCATAGCAGCACCAGTAGCGGCACCCGCTAAGCCGGTGCGTGCAGCTAATATCTGGCAATTGACGCGCAACGAACTGTTCAAGTTGTGGAAGCGTCGGCTGGTCTGGGGCCTGCTGGCCTTCGATCTCTTCTGTGTGTTTGCGGCGTGGTGCGTGCTCGTTTTCTATGCTATGAAAACGCACGATGGTTTCCAGCCGGGACACCTGCTCGGTGGTCCCGAAGCCTTGAGCCACTCGATAGGCCAGCCTATGACGCTGGGACGGCGCGCCGGTGAGTTTATCTGCGCCGCGCTCGGTGGCCTGGCCTTCGGTGGCGAGTTCAGCAGCGGCTCCATTCGCCTCGTACTCAGTCGCGGCGTCAACCGCGCCTCCTACCTGGTCGCTAAGTATCTTGCGCTCGCCATCGCCTGCCTTGCCCTCGTCATCGCCGGGCTGCTGATGAGCGCCATCCTGACCAACTTCCTGATTCTCATTCACCAGCCCGCGCCCACGCTGCTCAATCTGGACGGCCCCACGCTGGCGGCCATCTTCGGCATGTGCCTCGGTACCTTTGAAAACTTCCTCTTCTGCCTGCTGCTCGGCGCAACCCTGAGCCTCCTCACGCGCTCGGCAGCATTCGGCATCTCTGCTAGTTTCGGCTACCTGATCGGTGAAGACATCGGAGCGCAGATTTTGCCCGTCATCGGCAAGTCCTTGCACATCCCGCTCGGCCAGCAGATCAACATGCTACTCTTCACCACCAATCTGAACGCCTTCTACGCCAACTCGCTGCCCAAAGCGCTGGCCGCCGGTCTGGATCGACTCGATGGCGTGATCGCTTGCGCCCCCACAGCCAACAGCTGCGTCACCGTCAGCATCGGCCAGTCGCTGCTCGTCGTGCTCGTCTGGGCCATCGTCCTCGCCGGCACCTCAACCTACCTCTTCATCAAACGCGACGTGCTCCAATAGCGCTGTCCGGGGTGTAAATGCACAAAATGGCGGCGCTGATCGGACGTTTGCAGAGAGACGGAGTGGGGAGTGGCAAACCGTCTCCGTCCCCCGGACGGCCTCCCGCAAGGGGCCTCCCAGCCCATCCCTCCACCCCTGCCTCTACCCGTCCCCACGTAGTCTTGCTATGGTTTCAGGAGGAGGAAGGTAGAGGCAGGGGAGAGGTGGATAGGGATGGGAGGCCCCTTGCGGGCAATACCATTCAAAGAAGAAGCAGGTCTCGATGTGCGATACTGAAGCTATGACTGACAATGCATCTCTTCAGTTGAAGCCAGGAGACCTGTCATGCCCTTCAAACTCCAGCCGATTCCCGACGAAAGCCAGTTCGCGCACGCCCTGCGCTTGCCTCTGTTAGAAAAGGACTCCCCGCGAGAGATGGTCGCTGACCTCTTGAGCCAGTGCCGGGCCTGGGAAGTGGGCGAGGGCAAGCTCTCCCAACTGCTCATCGTCTCTTCCAACATCGCCCTCTCGCTCTTTCGGCAGTGCAATGTGACTGAAGTCTTTGCCCATCTGGCTCGCGGGTTGCGCTGGCTCTGGGCCGACCCCAGCATCGGCTTGCCCACGGGAGGCGCGTTGACCGCTCGACGGCAGCGTTTGGGCCTGCTGCTGATGCGCTGGCTCTTGCGAGGCTGCTGCCGTCCGTTGGCCACCAAAGCCACCAGAGGAGCCTTTGGCCTGGGTCGGCGACTGATGGCCATCGACGGGACTCTGGATGAGGTGGCTGATACCCCGGCCAATGCCTTGCATTTTGGTCGCTTGACGAGCGGCCCCAATCCGAGTGCCTTTGCGCACGTGCGCGGCCTCTCTCTGCTGGAGATCGGCACCCACGCCATCATCGATGCGGTGGCTGCTGGCTCTCAAGCCAGCGAACACGCCCTCTCGCGCCCCTTGCTGCCCTCGGTGCCAGCCGACAGGTTGCTGATGAGTGATCGCCACGCGCCTCTGGGTCACCTGGCTCGCCTCGGTGCAGCAGCGTGGGGCACACGTCCTCTGCCGCCTGGCTACTGGCCTCTTCACCCAGCGCACCGGCACGCTGGCCGATGGCAGGTATCTGCTGACCCTGCATCCATCAGGACAAGAGTCCTTGACGGTGCGCGTCATCGAGTATGACCTGCATCCCCTGGTCGCTGCCGACCTCGCTGTGTTGCCCACCTCGCGCCCCTCCAAGCCGTCCAAAGCCGGCCAAACGCATCGCTTGCTGCCCACCCTGCTTGACCCCGAAACGGCTCCAGCCCTGGAACTGATCCCACTCTCCCATCAACGCTGGGAAATCGAACTGAGCCTGGACGAGATCAAAATCCATCAACGCCTCCGTCCCCGACCGGTACGCAGCACGTCGCCTGAACTGCTCTCCCAGGAGTTCTATGGTCTCTTGCTGGCCCATTCTGCCATCCGGGCCTGGATGCACGAGGCCGCCATCCACGCCGATCTGGACCCCGATCGCCTCAGCTTCACGCACGCCATGCAGGTGCTGGATACGGCCAGCTTTGAGTTCGCCATCACCGATGTCAGCCAGTGGCCTGAGCTGACGGTGCGCTTGCTGGCGGACCTCTGCGAACCCAAGTTCCTCTTCCCCCCTCGCCGCTTGCGCTTCTGCCCTCGGGTCGTCAAACGGCCTTTTTCCCACTTCCGTCGCAAACACCCCTGGCATCCTTCCTCCCATTTTAAAGGCTCCACCTTCAAAGACCTGCTTCTTCTTGGAATGGCCTTGGCCCCTTGCCGGTGGCTTCGGTTTTTTCTCTGCTCCGTGCAAAAAATGAACCGCCCTATCCAATTGCTCATTAGTATCCTCACGCCGTATGCGGTATACTCTCTCGCAAGGAGTTCTGTTACACTCATTCGGAAATGGTGATGGCACAACACAACGCTGATCAATTTCTACTCACGACAAAACTGGCTATTCCGCCTGCTCGTTCCGGCCTGGTTGCTCGCCCACGCTTATTGGAACAGCTACAGGCAGGGATGGCGCACCCACTCACCCTGCTCGCGGCTCCGGCAGGCTTTGGCAAAACGGTGCTGCTCAGTTCATTTGCTCAGCAGAGCGACATAGCCGTGGGCTGGGTCTCGCTGGACAGCAGCGATAATGACCCGACCCAATTCTGGACTTATGTGCTTGCCGCGCTGGACAGACTGCAGCCGGGCATAGGGCAGGCTGCGTTGTCCCTGCTGCGCACTGAGCAACCCGTGGCGATTGACACCGTTCTGATCGCGCTCATCAACGCTTTAAGCGACCTCCGGCAGCAGATCGTGCTGGTGCTTGACGACTATCATGTCATCGAAGCGCCTCCCATCCACGATGCCATGACGTTCCTGCTGGATCACCTGCCCGCGCAACTGCGTCTCGTCATCGCAAGTCGTGTTGACCCACCTTTACCCCTGGCGCGCTTGCGCGTGCGAGGGCAGTTGACCGAACTACGCATCGACAACCTGCGCTTCACGCTCGAAGAGGCCGCGACTTTCCTCAATGAAACGATGGGTTTGCGGCTCACGGCTGACAATATCGCGACATTGGAGACGCGCACCGAGGGCTGGATCGCTGGCTTGCAGTTGGCCGCGCTCTCCATGCAGGGGAGAAAAGACGTGTCAGGTTTCGTCTCCGCCTTCGCCGGAAGCCATCGCTACGTCATGGATTACCTGGTGGAAGAGGTCCTGCGCCAGCAGCCGGAGCATATCCAGCGCTTTCTGCTCCACACCTCGCTGCTCGAACGCTTGAATGGCTCGCTGTGCGACGCTGTTACCGGGCAGGCGAATGGGCGCAAGACGCTAGAGGAATTGGAACAGGCCAATCTCTTCCTGATCCCGCTGGACGAGGAACGCTACTGGTATCGCTATCACCATCTCTTCGCCGACACGCTGCGCTATCGCCTGAGCCTTTCCCAACCGGAGATCGTCCCCGAACTGCACCAACGCGCCAGCGCCTGGTTTGAGCGCAATGGGCTGATCGTAGAAGCGGTGCATTCCGCGCTAGCTGCCCACGATTTTCCCAATGCCTTGCGCCTGATAGGCCTGATTGCGACGGCAATGATCGAGCGCGGCGAGTACGTGACGCTGCTGCGCTGGCTGGAAACCTTACCGGAGGATGTGCTGTATGCCCACCCGGCGCTCTGCCTGCGCTACGCCTGGATACTGCTCTTTACCGGTCGAGTAGATGCCTACGAGCGCCCATTGCAGATAGCTGAACAGGCATGGCAAGCCGAGGATAACCGGCCCATGCTGGGACGAGTCTACCATTTCCGCATGAATATGGCCCGCCTGCAAGGCGATGCTGCACGCACCATCCCCCTTGCGCAGCAGGCGCTGTCCTTCTTGCCAGAGGATGACGACTATAATCGCGGGAGCTGCATCGTGGCGCTCGGCGCCAGCTACCTTCTTCTCGGCCAGCTTGCAGAGGCGGAACAGTATTTGAGGGAGGGTGGCTCTATCAGCCGCGCCGCCGGTGGTCTCATCACTGCGCTGCTGGCGATCAATTATCTCGGTGACATGCAGATAGTGCAAGGGAAGTTGCGCGAAGCAGTCGCCACCTACCGGAATGTCATCGGTCAAACTGGCGAACGCTTGCTCTGGCAGGTCGCCGAAGCGAATATTGGCCTCGCTCGCGTGTTGCATGAGTGGAATCGGCTCGAAGAGGCCGCTCAGCATGTTGAGCAAGCGATGGTGCTGGCAAGGGAAACGCAGCGCGAGGTCTATTTTGCCCCCGGCTACATCGTACTCGCGCAGCTATTGCAGGCACAGGGCGAAACAGCGCAGGCCAGTGAAACGCTTGATAAAGCCGTTGAGGTAGCGCGACGACTCGGCCATCTTCCCTGGCTCAGAAGAGCGAACGCGCTGCAAGCCAGACTTCACCTCGCGCAGGGAAACCTTCCAATGGTCGAGCGCTGGCGCGCAGAGGCTGGCATCGATGCCAGCGATGAACCCACCTTTGAGCGCGAAAGCGAATATCTTGTGCTGGCGAGGCTCTCTATCGCTCAAGAGAAACAGCCACAGGCGATAAAACTGCTGGAGCGCTTGCTACAAGCGGACGCAACGGCAGGGCGAACGGGCGCTATGCTTCAGGTACTGGCCCTCAAGGCGCTGGCCTATCAGGCATCAGGCGACAGCAAACAGGCAATGGCAACGTTAGAGCGCTTGCTGCTCTTGAGCGAACCAGAGGGATACACGCGCCTCTTTGTGGATGAAGGCCCCGCCATGCAGAAACTGCTTGTACGATACCTCGCATTAGCAACACGACAAGATCAGAGAGATGGAAAGCACGCCTCGCTGGACTATGCACAGAAGTTGTTAGCAGCGTTTCCCCGGCAAGAAATGGCACATACACCAACAAATAAGAGCATACCACCAGCAGAAAAGCTTGCCGGGGAGTCGCCACTGCTTGAGCCGCTCAGCGCACGCGAGCAGGAAGTCCTGGAGTTGCTCGCCGCCGGTCTCTCCAATGCAGCCATCGCGGAACGTCTCGTCGTGACCGTCGGCACGGTAAAGACGCATATGAAAAGCATCTATGGTAAGCTCGGTGTGCATAGCCGCACCCAGGCCATTGTACGCGCCAGAGAAGCGAATTTGCTATAGTAGGGGAGTCATAGACAGAGAGTCAATAGCCTCGTTTCGCCTTTCAGGCGAAACGAGGCTATTGACTCTCTGTCTATGACTCCCCTACTATAGCAAATTCGCTTCTCTGGCGCGTACAATGGCCTGGGTGCGGCTATGCACACCGAGCTTACCATAGATGC
>DASTKE010000297.1:0-2949 GCA_035716105.1 Ktedonobacteraceae bacterium
CTTCCACTCACGTCGGCGCTCGACGCACCTGGTCTCTTGCTCCACAAACAGGGCGTCAAGTACGCGCTGATTCCTCCTGCATTCGCATGGGCGTATGATCTGCAAGTAGTCCCCCGGTAATCATCTGGCTGTATATATCGATCACCTGTTGTACTGAAAGTCGCCCCCCCGGACGGAACCAGGTAGCAACTTCCGTACACATGGCGATAATGGCGTAAGAAGAAACTTTCACATCGGACTGGCGAAAAACGCCCCGCTCTATACCATCGCGCAGCAGATCTTGCAACAACGCTTCGTAGGTATCGCGCAGTGCGAGAATAGATGCCCGGTTCTCGCCCTCAAGGGCACGAATCTCCGTGTCGATAATGAAAAATTCGTCTTTGTAGCTGGTATGCAAGCGAATATGATTTGCGATGGCCTCGTGGAGACGTTGCTGCGGATCGCTGTAGTCGCGCAGAATCTTTTCCAGGTTGCTGTTCAGCCGCTGCATGTATGTAGCCATAATCTCCACCAGCAATGCCTGCTTGTTGGCATAGTGATAGTAGATACTGGCCGCCTGTATGCCAGCTATACTCGCGATATCCCGCAGCGGGGCGGCATGATAGCCATACCTCGCGAACAATTGCACCGCCGCCGCCATGACAGCTTCCTTGACCGGACGCCCTTCAGGTCGCATAATACGCTACCCCTTTTCTCTCGATATATATCTATTCTATCAAAAGGAGCAAGCGCGGAAACCAGGAGCACAGGAGCTACATTTCAAGGATATGAGGTATGCGTTGGCGCTCCGCCTTCACCACTGTCGTTCCCACTGCGCGCCCGATAAGCTGCGGCGGGTTCAGCACATCCGCCGCCGAATTGCTGATATCTGGGCGTGCGGCAATAACCTTATAGGCTTCAAACTCTATACGCCGTGATGTGCGGCCAATTCTGGTAATGCGCCCGCGTGCCTCGATGTAATCACCAGCATAGAGTGGTGCCAGAAACTCCACATTTTCATAGCTTACCAGCAATCCCTCGTCACCATCGTACAGAACGGCAAGCTCGGTAGCTACATCACCGAATAACGAGAGCATATGCGCGCCATTGACCAATTGCCCTCCATAATGGGCATCACTCGCCCCCAGACGCACACGAATCGTCGATGCATAGGTTGTTGCCTCGCTCATATTCATCTCCCTCTCTCTTCTTGTCATCTGCTAGGAATATCCACGACTGTAGAGGCGCACTTCAGAGCACCCGCTCCCGGCGACCCGCAACTATGCCAGGAGACTGGCAGATCGCTTCGCTGCTGCCACAGGCGCTCTGAAGTGCGCCCCTACGAGCGCCTCATAACATACTTATCAAACGTTAGTTAGGCAATACGTAAACGCTTTATAGCAGGTAAAGTAATGGGTACAACATAAGTATGCCCCATCAGGGGCAGAAACGCAAGGGAAATCAATTTTGTTCTGCTTATCAGAAAATCCTCGACATTCTGTATAAGCGATGGTATAATGCGAAAAATCTCCACTACTCCATCCATCTCTGACATCATCAAGTGTAGGAAAGGAGGACAGAACAGGCACAACCCTACGTTTTCATTTCCAGGCATTGCTGTGACGTTTTCTACGTGGTTAGTTTGAAGGAGGATTTTGCATGGCAGTAGCTGAAAAACCCCGCCAGGGATATTTCACGGGCTGGACGCTAAAACGAGAGGGCGTGATCGCCCCTGATGAGCGACTTCCCTGGGGAGAAACAATCTTTGTAGGTCTGCAACACGTACTGGCGATGTTTGGCTCGACAGTCCTGGCTCCGATCATAATGGGCTTCGATCCAAACACGGCAATTTTCTTCTCCGGCATCGGTACCCTCATCTTCTTCCTCATTGTAGGCGGTCGCGTACCCAGCTATCTGGGTTCCAGTTTCTCATTCATCGCTGTCATTCTGACGGCAACGCACTACACGGGCAAGGGCCTCAACGCCAATCTGGGCGTAGCGCTGGGAGGTATTATCGCCGCGGGCGTGGTCTATGGCATCATCGCCATCATCGTGATGCTGGCTGGCTACAGGTGGATTGAAGTGCTGATGCCCCCGGTCGTCACGGGCGCGGTAGTTATGGTCATTGGCCTGAACCTGGCCCCCGTCGCCATCGCCGATTCCAGCGGCAGCCAGTTCGATGGCTGGATGGCGATTATCACCGTGCTGGCAACCGCGGCAGTCGCCGTCTATGCTCCTGGCCCTTTGCGCCGCCTGCCTATTCTACTTGGTGGCATCATCGGTTATATCATTAACCTGATTTGCGGGGCCATCGGGCTGGGGCCAAGCATCGACTTTACAGGCGTTGCGAACGCGGCCTGGATTGGCCTGCCCCACTTCTCGACGCCCACATTCTCCGGTAATGCGATGGCATTGATTGCACCGGTTGCTGTCATCCTTATAGCAGAGAATACAGGTCACGTCAAAGCGGTCGCCGCCATGACGGGTCGCAATCTAGATAAGTACCTGGGCCGCGCCTTCCTGGGTGATGCCATCTCGACCATTGTTGCCGGTTTCGGTGGTGGCACAGGTGTCACCACTTATGCCGAAAACATCGGTGTGATGGCGGTCACGCGCATCTACTCGACACTCATCTTCATTATTGCCGCCATTGTTGCCATCCTGCTCGGCTTCTGTCCCAAGTTTGGCGCAATCATCGCCACCCTACCAAATGGCGCGCCCGGCGTGCTCGGGGGTCTGGCGGTCGTCCTTTTCGGCCTGATTGCAGCCACCGGTGGTCGCATCTGGATTGAGAACAAGGTCGACTTCTCCAAGAGTCGCAACCTGGTGACGGCTGCCGTTGCCCTGACCGTTGGCGCTGGTATGGTCGGCAACTTCGGCCTCGTCATCGGCGGCTTCACCATCGGCGGCATCGGTGTTGCTACCTTTGGTTCCATCATCCTCTACCAGATTCTACGCGAACGCAACCCA